>DATHEQ010000049.1:0-2423 GCA_035318505.1 Polyangiaceae bacterium
GCACCGATTCCGAGACCGAGGACCGCCGTCAGCGCGGTACGCCAGAACACGGCCGCGTAGGCATCGACGTGGGCCATGACGAAAAAAGGCGCGCTCGTCGACACGGCAACGATGCCGGCGAACAGCGCGACATGACCCCGTCCGGACGTTGGCACCGGCCGCAGGGTGCCGTCCCAGTGCCCGTTCCGCAAGGCCGTGTCGGTCGAATCCTCTTCTTCCGCTGTAACCGGCGTGCGAGTTGGACGCTTTCGAACGCGCATCGGTCGAGCGACGGAGGGCGAACCGAGGCCATCGTGGCAACTCTGGAGCGGCAAATTCATCTGCCAGGCACAGGTGTGTATCGGCGTTCGACGCCCGTTAACGCGCGTGTTCAGCGTTGGATTTGTCAATCATTGAAACGTGTTGCGCCTATCCGCACAAAAAATGAGCATCACCACACGCTCGCGATGAATAACGAACGCGACGACTCGTCTATGAGAACCAGTCTCTCAATTGTCACGCGTAGTACCCGCTTCGCACCCTGAGGATACGACTTGCGTCTTTTCAGGAGGGTGCCTAGAACTCGGCCCCCAGCGAAGCGTCGTTCGTAACTGACATCGTCCGCGTCGTTCTTCGCTTCGACACTTGCACGCTGTTTTTTCGCTTCGACACACCTCTACGCTTCGACACACCCTGATTGAGGAGGAACCAATGAATGCACCGCTGAGACCTACGTTGCTCGTTCTGGGGGCACTGAGCCTCGGAGGGGTCGTCGCTTTCCAGACCACGGGGACTGCCCACGCCGAACCTTCCACGCTCTCTTTCTCGATCGAGGCCAACAAGGACGGCGGCCACGCCATCGAACTCGCCAACAAAGACGGCGGCCATGCCATCGAGCTTGCCAACAAGGACGGCGGTCACGCCATCGAGCTCGGAGGCCACGATGGTGGTCACGCCATCGAGCTCGGCGGTCATGACGGCGGTCACGTCATCCAGCTCGGCGGCCACGACGGTGGTCACGCCATCGAACTCGGCGGTCACGACGGCGGCCACGCCATCGAGCTCGCCACCCCGTAAGACATCACCGGTCGAGCGCTCTGCCGAACGCGAGTATTTTGCCGCGTTCGGCGCACGATGCGCTCGAATCGCTGGAGAGTTGGGGAGAAGCGAACGACCTTCCTTCTCCCTCTCACTCCTTCGTCGGCTGGTGGAGATGACCGAGGATCACGGGTCTAGGCGCGCCCGTGACCGCGGGCAGCGATGACGGCAGTCGTCGGGCCGTGCGCGCCGCGATGAGCGCCATCGCTGATGCTTCGTGGTGCTCGGGCGCAAACACACCGTCCACCGCGCGACGGACCGTCGCTTTGGGAAATCGCGCGCGCACTTCGGCCGCGAGCACGGGGTTCTTCCCTCCCCCGCCCGAGAGAAGCACTTCGCCGAGCTCGGCGTCGATGCGACGATCACGCTCGACGGCCCGGCGAAGGATCGTCGCAGTTGCAGCGAGGAGTGTGCGCGCAACGTCGGCCGGAGGAGATCGGCGGTAGCGCCGAAAGAGCGGCTCGAAGAAGTGCCGCCCGAAATCCTCGCGGCCGGTCGACTTCGGTGGCCGGCGCGCGACGAACGGGTGCGCGGCAATGTCCGCGATCAGCGGCTCGATGATGCGCCCGGAGCGACTGAGCTCTCCATTGCGATCATAGTCGAGGCGCCCCCTCGTGGACTCGTGTGCGAACGCATCCGAGAGCATCATGCCCGGCCCGACGTCGTAGGCGAGCACGCCGTCGAGAGACTTCGTGACGTAGGTGAAGTTGCAGATACCGCCGAAGTTGACGACAAGACGCGGACACGCCGAGGGCGGCGTAAAGAACCAATGCGCAAAGGGGACGATCGGCGCGCCTTGTCCACCCACCGCGACGTCGGCGCTGCGCAGATCGCCCACCACGGGGACACCGAGCGCCTGCGCGAGCACGGCCGAAGAACCGATCTGCAGTGTGCACGCGGGACGCGCCGGAGGCGGGGCGTGCCAGATGGTTTGCCCGTGCGCGCCGCACACCGTGGCGCGCTGCCATCCCGGCAAGGCGCGCACCGCTCGCGCATACAAGCTAGGGAGCAAGAAGTGCAGCTCGGCGACGCGCTGCACGTCGAGCTTGCCGGGCCGCAGTAAATCGTCACGCACCCGGGCGGGAAACGCGCGATGCACGTGCGCGAGAACGCGCGGAGTATGGCGGCGAGAGACCGACTGCAGCTGCAGCAACACCGCGTCGATTCCATCGGCCGACGTGCCGCTCATCACGCCGATGGCGATCACGACGTCCACCCATGCGCCTCCAAAATGAGATCGATCACTTCTTCGAGCGCGTGGTCGCCACCCCTCGCCTGCGTCGTGTACTTGGCGACCGCGAGCACCGACTTGTGCGCGTCGGCGACGGCGATGGGAAAGCCGACCA
>DATHEQ010000050.1:0-62894 GCA_035318505.1 Polyangiaceae bacterium
CTCGGCGGGCCGGGGCACATCGTCTTTTTGGGTCTCTTGATCGCGGGAATCTCACTGGCCGGGGGCATCGCGGGATTCTTGCCCAGCTGGCTCATGTGGTTCGGCATCGTGGTGGCGTCACTGGCAGAGCTTTCATTTTTCACCCTCATCCTCTACCCAGCCGCCTTTCTCCTCCCAGCCGCGCGCGTGCTCGGCATGGCGTGGATGATCTGCGTCGGGGCACGCCTGCCCAAGTCACGCCGTGGGTACCGAGGCGAATCGCTGCGTCCAGCCGACGGGGCCTCTCCCCTTCCCGCGCATTCATAGCGAGAGCGATCATGTCCCCCATTACACACCGCAA
Organism: Polyangiaceae bacterium; assembly: GCA_035318505.1. GTDB lineage: Bacteria > Myxococcota_A > Polyangia > Polyangiales > Polyangiaceae > DASWDH01. The sequence continues at coordinate 341 of DATHEQ010000050.1, forward strand.
AATTCGAGCGAACGGCATTTCTATCCACATCGCCGAAGCCGGCACCGGCCCGCTCGTGGTGCTGCTCCACGGATTTCCCGACCTCTGGTACACATGGCGGCATCAGCTTCACGCGCTGGCCGATGCCGGGTACCACGCGGTAGCGCCCGATTTGCGCGGCTATGGCGAGACGGATGCGCCCGCGGCCGTGGCGGAATATGCGATGACGAAGATGGTCGGCGACGTCGTGGGGACGCTCGACGCGATGGGCGCCGAAACCGCTACAGTGGCCGGCCACGACTGGGGTGCGCGCATCGCCTGGCACACGGCGCAGTTTCATCCCCAGCGCGTGTCGTCACTCGTCGCTTTGAGCGTCGCGTTCGACCCGCGCTTCCCCACGACGTCGGCCATGAAACAGTGGAGCGGCGACAAATTCAATTTCGCCCTCTACTTCCAAGAGCCGGGCGTTGCCGAGGCGGAGCTCGAAGTCGACCCCCGGCGCACGCTGCGCCTGTTTCTCTATGCCCTGTCTGGCGACGCGCCGCCCGAGCTCGTGCCGATGCTCTTCCAAAGCAAACCCGCAGGCGCAGGCGCCCTCGATGGAATGCCTGAACCCGGAGCTCTTCCACCCTGGCTCACGGAGATGGATCTCGACTACTACGCCCACGCTTTCGCGCGAACGGGCTTCAGGGGGGCGCTGAGCCGCTACCGAAACATGGACCGCGATGCACAAGAGCTCGCGCCGCACCTCGGCTTGCCCATCTTGCCACCGACGCTTTTCATGGCCGGCGAATACGACAGCGCTTTTCGTTTCGCCAAGCTGGAGCCGATGAAGGCGGCCGTTCGCAACCTGCGCAAGATTCTGATCCTTCCAAGATGCGGCCACTGGCTGCAGCAAGAACGATCCGAAGTGGTGACCCAAGCGATGGTTTCGTTTCTGGCCAGCGAAACGCAGGGAGGCGAGGACCGGAAGTCCCGATGAGCGTGCGATGGAGCGAATGCCTGCTCGACGTCTCGGGCGGCGCGGCGGCGTGACCGTCGCGTAGCGATCCCGCTCGGCTCGACAGATCGCGATAGTTTCTTCCCGTCGACTTGGGGTAGTGTAAGCGCCGATGATGCCTGAGCCCCGGGGGATCGTCTTCGATCTCGACGGCACTCTCATCGACTCGGCGGGGGACATCGCAGCAGCGGTGAACCATGCCCTGGTCGACAACGGGCGGAAGCCACTTCCGATGGCGACGATCCGCCGTTTCGTGGGCGACGGGGCGCGCATGCTGTGCGCGCGGGCCGTGGGCCTGCCCGAAAAGCACCCCGACGTCGACAAGGTACTCGAGAGTTACCTCGCCTTTTACCTCGCACACCCGACCGACCACACGCACTGGATGCCGCAGGCGCGCGCCGTGCTCGACGAGGTGCGCCGCTTTCGTTTGGCGATCGCCACCAACAAGCCCCGCGCCACGACCGATCTGGTCCTGGCGCGGCTCGGAGTGCGCAGCCTTTTCTCAGCAGTATCGGCGGGGGGCGATGTCAAAACCGTCAAGCCTTCACCTGAGCCGATCTTCGACGTGGCCAAGCAGCTCGGCTTGAGCCCCGATCAGTTGGTGATGGTGGGCGACGGGCCGCAAGACGTCGAAGCTGGTCGCCGCGCCGGCTGCCGCACCATCGGCGTCCAAGGGGGCTTCTTGGCGCCAGAACGCCTCATCGCAGCGCAGCCCGACGTCCTCATCGGTTCTCTCGCGGAGCTGCCCGGCGTCTTGGATCGCTGGGAGGACGCGACCACACGCGCGAGGTGACGCGCTCGGGCCGAGAACGACGGCGTCGCGCCGCCCGTCACTCTTTAGGGACGGGTTTGACGACCACTTCGTGGAGACGCGACTTAAACGTCTGGTACTGCCCCTTCATCTGCAGAAGCAGCGCTTTGTCGTCGGAGATGTCGGTCTTCTCGCCGGGATCATGCTCGAGATCGAAGATTTGGTAGCGCACGGCGTTGGATACGTAGAGCTTGTGTCCGTCGCGAATGAGGGCGCGGCGTTCGCCATTGTTCGGACCAGCCGGCATGTCGACGAAGACGTCGCGTTCGGCCGGATGGTGACCGGGCGGCATAGCGATATCGTCGGCGAGTGATTGACCGGAGAGAAAGTCGAATGGGTTTTGCGGCGGGCCCAGGACGACGCCGAACAGATCGAGAAGCGTCGGCACGAGGTCGATAGCGCTGCGCCGCGTCGTCACGTGGTGCGCCGCGATCCCGGGCACATACACGAAGAAGGGCACGCGCACGAGCTCCTCGAAGATCTCGACGCCGTGACGGATCATGCCGTGCTCGCCGAATGCTTCGCCGTGATCGCTCGTAAACACGATGGCGGTGCGCTCCGCCCACGGCTGCTGCGCGGCAAAGCTGAGAAACCGCCCGATCTGCTGGTCGGTGTACCAAACTTCGCCGTCGTAGGCGGCGCGCATCCCCGTGCCGAAGCTCGGCGCGCCGTGGTGCTTGGCGTATTCGGAGTGGGGATCCAAGTAGTGGATCCAGCCGAAAAAACGCTTGGAAGTGTGCTCGGGGTCCGAGAAAACGCGGATGGCCGCGTCAGTGAGCCCACCGCCGGTCACGGTCGCGTCGTTGTCCTGATCGCCGGAGTGCGGCTGGGCGCTGCCGTTGACCGTGTCAAAGCCCCGATTGAGCCCGAACCCGGCCGTGAAGTACCAATGGGCGTGCACCGCGACCGTGTGAACGCCCGCCTTCTGCAAGCGCTCCGCGACGAGCGTGTCTTTTCCGGTGTAGCGATTGAAATGCCCCCACCCGCGCTGCGTCTCGGAAGGATATTTGCCGATGAGCAGCGGGCCCACGCTCTTGCCCGTGTACGACGCGAGTGAATAGGCCCGTTCGAAAACAATCGAGCGCCCGGCGAGCGCGTCCAAGATGGGCGACACCGGGCGCGGGTTGCCCGCGTAGCCGAGATCCGCACGCAGCGTATCGACCGTGATGAGAATGACGTTCAGTCCTTTGGGGAGCAGATCGCGTCCCGACACCTTGGGCGGCGGAGCCTGCCGAACGGGGGCCGAGATCGTCGCATCGGCGCCCGAACAGTCTTCATCGACTCCGTTACCGGGCACGTCGGACGCGGCGGGGTTGATGCGCGCGTCACTGTCGTCGCAGTCGCCGGCGCCGAAAAAAGCGCTGTAGCCATCGTGATCGCGATCGGTGGCATGTCGCAGCACGCTGAGCGACGCGCTGCCGAAAGGCGCGCCCCGCTCGATGGCGCCCGCGACGTCGGGATGACCGCCGAGCCCCACCGCCGCTTCGTAGGTGAAGGCGAACGGAGCCCACGCGATGACGAGGGCCCATGCCGGCGCGACACGCGAGAAATGAGGGGCGAAGTACCCGCCCATCACCATCACCGCCATCATCAGCACCGGACGAAGATCGAGCTCGGGACGGCGTAGAACTCCCCAAATGCCGAGCCACGCCCCCTCGCCGCTGGTGTTGCCGAGCCTGGTGCCGAGCAAGACGAGAGCGAGCGCGATGACGAGTCCCCCGAGGAGCGCATGGCGCGGGTCGAGCGCGGCGGATGGGTCCGACGATAGACGCCGAGCAATGAGCTCACCCGCCGCGAGCGCGAACGTGACCGTCATCACGGACAATCCGAAAGCGAGCGTCGCGACGGTGAAGCCCGCCCCCAGGTTCGAACCGGGCGCCGACATCGCCGACTGCGCCCAGTGCGCGACGGCGGTGGCCCACAGGACGACGAAGGGCGGGAAAAAAGCGAGAAACGCAGCCAGCTTCGTGCGCCGCGCGGGATCGGTGTGCCACAGGCTTTGCCAAAGCTCACGCGGCGAGCGCGGGCGATCGGGCTCCAGCACGAGGGCGCCGACCGCCACGACGATGCCGAGCAGGAGCGCGATCGGCGCGAGGAGCCCGACATCGAAACGGGCCACCGTCATGAAACCGGGCGCTCGCTCCCCTTCGACGTTGGACCACGCCCACAGCGCGTCGACCATGGCCGCTACGGAACCGACCGCCGACGCGCCCCCGATGGAGCGCGCCACACGTTTCCCCCAATCACGGCGCCGGACGTGCTGGGCCGGAACGATGGAGACGGTAGGTTCGTCGTTCTCGAAAGAAACGGCTAGCGGCGGTCGGCTCACGTCGTCTTTGCACTATTACTGCCGCCGCCGATGCGCTGCCAGATCGAACGTAAAAGCATGGGCGACGCGCAAAGGCTGCCGCGCGGCTCCGACCTACGTCAAGGGATTTCGCCGCCCTATTTGGCGAGCTTGGCGAGCTTGGCGAGCGGGTGGGCTCCGTCGTACACCTTCATCAGCTGCTCGAGTGAGACGTGGGTATACCGCTGCGTCGTCGCCAGGCTCGCGTGGCCGAGCATCTCTTGAATGGCGCGGAGGTCGGCGCCCCCTTCCAACATGTGCGTGGCGCAGGTGTGACGTAGAGCATGCGGGTGCAGATCGGCTCGGCCGGCACCGAGGGCGCCGTAACGATGCACCAGCAGTTGCACTTGCCGTACCCCGAGACGTGCGCCTCGGCGCGTCAGAAAGAGCGCCGCCGCGTCGGCCGAAGATCCCTGTTGGGGCAAAGCCGATCGCACGCGAAGGTACGCCCGCAGCGCGTCCACCGTCGGCCGCCCGAGCGGCACGAGGCGCTCTTTCCGGCCTTTGCCGAGCACACGAACTTGCCCCACCTCGAGATCGATATTTCCCTGATCGAGGTTCACCAGCTCGGAGACACGTACGCCCGAACCATAGAGCAGCTCGAGGATCGCGCGGTCTCGCGCCGACTGCGAGTCGTCACCGCGCGGCGTTTCCACGACCTCGCGCGCAGCGTCGACGCCGAGGAAAGTGGGAAGCGGTTTGCGCACCTTGGGGCTCGCGAGATCGGCGGCGTGGTCCTTTTCGATGAGACCGCGGCGCCGGAGGAAACGAAAAAACGCTTTGGCAGCCGCAATTTTCCGACCTACCGACGGCGGCGCGACGACGCGCGACAACGCGCCGAGCCATTGGCGCAAGAGGTAGACGTCGATGGCCGCGAGCGGCAGGGCTTCGCCGTGATGCTCAGCGATGAACGCCGCGAGCTGCGCGAGATCACGCCGATAGGCGCTCACGGTGTGCGGCGATGCGCGACGTTCGCTCGCCAGAAACTCGAGAAAGCTGTCGACGCTCTCGCTGAACGACGCACCGAGTCCCACGCGTCAGGAGGTAACAGAAGGCGACTCCGGCTGGCAACTTGCTGGGATCAAAGGCGATCGTGGACGAGCGCGTCGCCGTCCATGCCACCGAGGGCCTCGACTAAGGCATTGACCTCCTCGGGCAGGGCCGGCCCGAGGGCCCCCATCCGTTCGGCCAAGTTCTCGCGCTCCTTCACCGCGAGCCATCCCCCCGTGCCGCCCGGTCGCTGCAGAAACCACGGAAGGCGTGCCGCATCGAGCAGGCGGTCGATCGCATCGGCAACATCGGATTCATCACGCAAGACATCGTAGGCCCGCAGCCGACCTTCGAGTGCGGCCGACTCGCTGGTCCACACGTGCTCCAAGGCGGCGCGCTTCACCACCCGGCGCAGCGACGCGAAAATCGGCGACGCTTGGGCATCCTCGTCGGGGCGGAGCATGAGGCCCACCGCCGAGCGCTCGGCCGCGAGGCGGCGCGCCAGCTCCTCACCCAATCCGAGCAGCGACGCGAGCCCCGCCCGATCGTCGCGCGCCAGGAGATCACGCAGCTTGCCCGACAACTCGTGAAGCTTGTCGCGGTCGAGCCGGTAGATCGAGAGAAGCGGCCGGCTCATCCCGCGCTCGTATCTACGCGTCCGAGCAGGGCCACGACGTGAGCCGCACCGAAGCGGCGGATCACGTCGCGCCCGTGCGCGAAAGCCGCGTAGCGCCGGATCGCATCGTTGTCGACTTTGATGTCGGCAAAGCCGAGATCGCGGGCGGCGACTGTCCGCGCCAGTGCAGCATCCTCGAACAGGAGATCGACGAGCCCGGCACGCTGCTCCTCGTCGTTGGACGATAGCGCGCGCAGCCAAGCCAGCGACCACGCAGGCGCTCCCAGCTTCTCCGCGCGTCGCGCGAGATCGTCGCGCCCTTTACCGTCGTCGAGAGCGGCCGCCACTTGCAAGCGAAGCTGCCAAGCCGGACTGTCTTTTCGCACGAGAGGCAATAGCTTGGCGACCTCGTCTTCGTCCTCTGCTTCGAGCGCGGCTGCGGCGCGGAGCACGGTGCGCAGACCCTGTCCCTTGTCGATCGCGGCCAAGATGGTGCGCGCTTCATCGAAGGAGCCGGCCGCGCGCGCCGTGAGAACGTCTTCGATCGTCGCACTGGCGGCGCCCGCCACGTCGGGAAGGGGCGGCCGACCCGTCTTGTTCTTTCGACCATCGGAGCGCTCGGCGCGCGGAGCGGGCCCCGAATCCGACGTGGGCGCGTCGTTCTGTAAGCCCAGCATGGCTTTGGCTCGGTCGAAGAAGCCCACGGGCCAGCACTTTGCCCGCGCCGAGGAAAAGGAGCAAGGACTAGCCGAGGAGGAGCCCAGCGATGCACGCGAGCAGTCCGGCGGCCGCCAACGCCGCTGCCCTGCGCCTCTCGGCCGGCACGATGCGGCCGTCGCTCCCCCGCCCGCGGAACGCGAACCGACGTCCGGCCGCAAAAAAGAGCGCCGCTCCCCCGAGGAGCAGTGCCCCAAACCCCACGCGGAGATCGCTGTCGGGCGCCATCGATGTTTCGGCGAGGGGCGCGCGACGCGCGTTAGGAGACGACCGCGCCGACGCGAGGAGCGTGGCCGAAAGGCGAGCCACGGATGCTTCGGCCGCGCCGCGCGCTTCACCGATCGCCGAGAAAGGGCGCGTCGCGGCGTCGGCTGACAGCGTCGCGCGCCAAGCGAAGAGCGCCGCTTCGACGTCCCCTTTTCGCTCGCTCGATTCCGCGATTTGTCGGAGGCGTTGGTGGCCGAGCCCCATGTGGGGGGCGCCGGGCACATAGGCGCGCGCGGCGCCGCGCGCGTGCACCGCGGCGCCCCACGCGTCTCCCTTGGCCCACGCTGCGTCGCTCGCCGCAAGCTCGGCGCGACCGTCGGTGACGAGGCGCGTAGCGGCGGCGAAGAGCACGATGAAAAGCGCGACCACGACTGCGGCGAGCCGCGCTTTCCCAGCGCCGGTCATCAAGAGAGATCCCGCCGTTCGAAGATCAAGCTGGACAGCACGAGGAGTCCCACGCTCCACGCCAGCGCCTGCGCACCGGACAGCGCGAGATGGCGCCCCAGCGACGTATGAAGCGCCTCGCCCGTGAGCAGCGGGCGGGGCGGTACATAGACTTCGAGGTTCGGCACGACGGTTGCCAGCGCGGCCCCCGCCTGGCGCAGGGTCTCGCCGAAGACGCGCACCGGAAGTCGCCCGAGCGTTCCCGCTTCTCGCCCCACGATAAAGAGCCCGATCGTAAAAACGGCCGAAAGAAACGGGGAGGAAAAAGACGAAAAGAGCGTGGCCATCGCGCTCACGATCATCACTTCCATCAGGGCGAGCGCACTCGCGCCGAGGACGACGCGGCGATCGTCGGCAGCGCCGGCAGCCAGAACGACGGCCACCCCGAGCGCGACCGCCGCCCACGCGATGGGAATGTAAGTGCGCCACCGCGGAAGGTAGAAAGCGAGCGCCGCGGGGATCGCCACCAGCGCTGCGACGGCGACGCCGATGGTCGTCCAATCTCGCCCGCCGTGGCGCGCCAGAATCAGCAGCACCGCCGCGCCGTCGAGCGCGATGAAAACTCCGATGGTGAGCAGCGTGCCCGTATATTTGCCTACCAAGTACTCCACCCGCCGCACGGGCCGCGCGAGAATGGGAAAAAGGGTCTTCTGCTCGAGCTCGCGGTAGAGCGACGTTGCACCGATGATGACGGCAACCGCGATGGCGTAGATCGATATCGAGGCAGCTCCGAGATCGGCGACCACGCGCGACGCGTTCTTCAGGGCGAATTCGCCGACGGCGATCGAGTAGAGCGCAGTGGCGAGCGCCACCGCGAAGAGTCCCAGCAGAATACGGGCGCGCACGGCTTCGCGGTACGTATTGAGAGCTATCGCCCCAACCCTTCGGCCCGCACCCAGCATCGATCGGCCTGCCACGCTAACACGCCCCGGCCGCCGAAGCAGCGGGAGACGAGCTCGGCTCAGGTCGGAGGCGCCGGCAAATGAGATTCGACGTATTTTTTCACGAGCAGCGGCGTCGACAGCGCGGCACGCCGGATACGCCCCTCGAACATCTGGCCCCAAACACCGGCCCCCAGATCGACCATCACCAGGTAGGTGAGGCGTGTCTTTTCACCGACCGTCTCGATTTGAAAGAACCCGCTCGCATCCTCGATGTCGTGCGAAAAGCCGGGGTCGAGCCAGAAGCGAATGAGGGCCGACGACGCGTCCTGGTCGGTGCGGTCGCGTCGGATGCGCACCACGTACTTGCCGTGGGCGAGCGCGTTACCCTGCTCGAGCTCGACGATGGTATCGGCGTCGCGCGCGATACCGAGCCAGCGCACGGAGCGCGTCCGCGGGAGGATGTGGCGATAGGTGCGCACATCGTCGAGCACGTCGATGACGTGCTCGGCCGGCGCGTCGATCATGATGTAGCTGACGCCGCCGATGTAGCGTCGACCGGCCCGCTCGACGTTTTCGGGCCGCACGACCATTTGGCCGGTCTCGAGACGAGCGATCTCCGCCTCGGTGAGCTCACTGCCCCCGGCATACGCCATCGATGTCGCCGCAAAAAAGGCGAGCATCATGGCCCAAAGGCGCACCGTCGCGCGGGCGAGCAACGCCATGACCGCAAGACGATAAACAGGGGAGCCGCGCGGCGCAAGGCAAGATCGGCCTATCGACCTGACCCTCAAGGATCGAGCACGCGCACGTCGAGAAACCACGTGCCCTGCTCACCCGCATAGCCGTCGACCTGCACCCAGTAGGTGCCCGCGTCGAGGGTCATGTCGAGAAAGCTCCGCAACGGCGCGTAACCCGCGGAGCACCCTCTTGGCACTTCGGCTCCCGGGCAGGTGTCCCCTCTGCGAACATCGAGCAGCGTGGCGTAACTCGAGCCCTGCATATCGAAAATGACCCGGCGCTGCGTGGAAAGGACGAGCTTCAGCATCTGGTCGGGCGCGCTCGCCGGTCCCGCGCCCGTGTCGCAACTGGCGGAGTAGTCGGCCTGAGCGTTGGCGGTCGTTCCCTGAAAGAAGCCGCCTTTTTCGTCGATGAGGAGCGCGGTCGCGCACGTGTCGGCAAAAGGGACGAGCGCGGGCGGCGCAGCCGGACGGACGAGTGCGGTAAGCTGAACCGGATTGCCGACGCGAGCTTCGACGACCGCCCGGTACGATCCGGCCGGGAGGTTACGCTGCGCCGCCCGCACCGGCGCGACGCTCTCTTTTGCGCAGGCGAGCGCGGGAGCGGCGCAGCTCGCGGACGCGAGCGCGATAGTCCCCACATCGCCCGACGAAAATCGCATGACGAGCAGCACGTCCGACGCTTCGCTGAGCTCGAGTGAGTAAGCTGCGTCGATAGCGCCGACATCGGAACAACCGAATTCGACGTCGTCCGTATGGCCCTCGAGCGAAATAGGAAGGCTGCGATCGAGCACGAGCCGCGGCGCCGATTCGCACCGATCATCGGGCGGTGGCGTCGTGGCCGGGGAGACGGACAGCTCGACCCGCGCGTCGGTTGGCGCGGTGGCCCCCACCCCCACGTAGTACGTACCGGGCGCGAGACCTCGTGCAAAAGCCTTGGCCTCCGCACCCGATCCACACGCGATCTCGTCCTCGACGCGAGCGCAGCTCGCTTGCCGCAGCGAGACGATGGGGACGCCGTATCCGTCGAGCGACGCGGCATAGGCCGCCACATCTTGCGCTTCGGAAAGCGTGAACTTGTAGACCAGATCGCCGCTCTTGAAACCACAACGCGAAGCGATGTCCTTGGCCGTCCCCGCCAAGCTCGCCACGAGGGGCACGCCCGGCAGAATGGGCGCCGCGCTTCCGCAAGTCTCGTTGATCGGGACAGCCGTCGGCGGACCTTCCGTCACATGAAGAAGCACCTTTTCGTCGCGATCGGCCCATAGGTAGAGCGGATAGGTGCCGGGCGCGATGCTGCGCAGCCGCACACGAGCCAGGGTGTTTCCTACCGGACCGACGAGACCCGCAGCGCACACGAGCTCGGAGGCGAGCTTGTCGCACTGTCCGGCGATTCCGACCGCCAGCACGCCCGCGGGTGCTTCGGCCACGATGTCGACGTCCCGCGCCTCGCCCATGATCTCGAGAGCAGCCACGACGTCACGGCGACCCGCGGGATTCATGGGTGCGCAGCTGCCCCCATAGTCATAAGCGGCAGCGCTGGTATCGAGCTCGTAAACGCCGCTCGTCTGGATGAGGAGTGGGTCGAGGCAGGTGTCGTGCGTCGGGCTCTGACAAGGGCTTTCGTCGACCTGACCGTCGCAGTTGTCGTCTTTGCCGTTGGAACAGACTTCGGGATGACCGGTGAAGACAGCGGGATCGGCGTCGTCGCAATCTCCGCCCATGACGCAGTGGCCGTCGGGGTTGCCATCACCGTCGGCGTCGCGATCGACGTGCGTGCAGGACCTACTTTCTTCGACGCATCGGTCGATGGTGCAGGTCCGGTCGTCACCGCAAGTCGTCGTCTGACCGCGGCGGCAACCGAGCGAGACGTCACACACCTCGACGCCATCGCAGAAAAGTCCATTCTGGCAGCGCGAATCGTCCGGCACGTTCTGACAGCGTCGAAGCCCGAGGTTGCAAACGTCGAAGGTGCATTCGACGGCGTCGTTGCACTGACGATCTTCGAGGCACGGTCCGCCGAGGGGGATGCCGCGGTCGTCGACCGCATCGATGGGGACGGTGTCGGTGCCGGCGTCGACGGGGCCCGCATCGACCACAAAGGGGCTGGCGGCGCCGCTCGAGCACCCCACGAGGCAAAGGACGATCCCGACCGCGCGGAAGGTCATGCCCGGCGGAGCGTATCCCAAGTACCCAAAAAGGCCCTCTCGCGCGGACCGTAGCCGTCGCGCCGTGACTCTGGCAGAATGACTAGGTAGAGCGAAAGGTAACGACGCTTGCACAGCGAGAGGCTGACACGGCAAGAGCTGACCTGGCTTCTGACGCAGGAGGCGCGTAGCGCCGCCGAGAAGCTGCGCAAGGGCGTCCTCGCTGGTCCCGAGATTCGCGGCGCGACCGTACCGCCCTCGCCGAGCTTCGAGCCCGAGCTCGACGCGCTCGACGACGCCATGAAGATGCTGGCCACGCTGTACTCAGGGGGTGCGGCGCGCGGCCGGCGCGGGCGTATCGATCTGGCGGCGCTTCTTTACGAAGTGGCACCGAGCGCGCGCGTGTCCATCGAACCAGGCAGCGGCACCGAGGTGTTCGGTGACGAGACCGAGCTCCGTCGCATGCTTCAGGTCTTGGTCGGATCCACCAATCCGGCCGGAGGCGGCGGCGAGATGGGCACGCCCGAGCTCTCGGTGCGGCGCGAGGGCTCCGAGATTCGCGTGAGCGTCATGCTCGGCCCCGACTCCTCGGCCAACGCCGGCACCGAGCGCGCCTGGCTCAGCCGCATGGCGACGCGCTACGGCGGTCGCCTCGAGCTCGAAGGGGGAACGGCATCGATCATGCTGCCCGCCGACGGCGCAACCGATCAGCGCGAGGTCGCGGATCTGCGGCGTGAGCTCGAAGCCGCGCAGCGCCAAGGCGAAGCCTATGCGCGAGAGCTCGCCGCGGTGTTCTCCTATTCCCAGGCGTCGCCGCCTCGTTTTTCCTCGCACCCGGCCGAGTCGAACAAAGCACTCAACGCGATCTCCGCGATGGCGGCGGGGGTCAGCGTGCAGCTGCGCAGCCTCTTTCGCGCGCTCTCGGGCGCGAACAAGGATCGCGAGCCCTCTTATCCGCCGGGCCCGGCCGATCCCATCGAGCTCGGCGTGGAATTCGTGACGGATCTGGCGCGGCTCGCGGAGTGCCCTATGTACGAGTCGGTGCAGCACGTGAACTTCGCCGATGCGGTGCGCAGCGCCATGGCCGAGCTCGAACCACGCGCGTCGCGTCGAGGCGTGATTCTGAAGGGGCTGATCCCGAACCACGCGGATATCGAGTCGCGACCGGCGACGGCTGCTCTCTTGGCCCATATTTTGATTCACGACGCCATCCTGGCGACGCCCTCGGGCAGCATGGTGAAAGTCTCGGTCGAACCGAAACCCGCGGGATTGCACTTCATCGTGATCGACGGCGGAGGCCTCCTATCGGAAGACGTGCTGACCGCGCTCGTCGTCAATCGGACCGACCCTTCGACGGTCGGGCGCCCCTGCACGATCGCGCTCTTCATCAGCCAATACCTGGCGCAGCACCTCGGAACGCAGCTCGAGCTAGCACCGGCTGCAGACGGCGAACCGACAACCGGCGGCGGCGGCCGTATTCTCGTGCGCCTCGGCGCTTGAACGGGCGGCCCGGAAGGGGCTGGTTTTGCTGCGATGTTCCGTAATACGATGGCGAGATGCAGATTCTCGTGGTCGAGGACCAGGATTCGATCCGCAGTCTGATCGAGGCGCTCGTCTCTGCACGCGGCCACAAGGTCGTCGCCGTCGCGAACGGCGCCAAAGCGCTCGATGTCGCCTTCCAGTCGACGCCCGACATCGTCCTTCTCGATCTCCACCTGCCCGGGCAATACGACGGCTTTGCCGTATGCGAGAAACTCCGCGCAGCCGCCGCCACCAAGAACACACCCATTCTCATCATCAGCGCGAAGGACGACGTCGCTGCGCGGGCCCGAGCGACGGAAGTAGGCGCCACCGCGTTCTACGGCAAACCTTTCAGCCCTACCGCGCTCCTCAAAGAGATCGAGCGACTCGGCCGCGCGCCCAAGAGCTGAGCCCCAGCCGCGCTCGGGGGGTCCGGCGCTTCGGTCAGAGCAGGTCGAGAAAGCGCTTGGCGCGACTTTCGGCGGCGGAAAGAAGGCTCGTCGCTTCGTTCGACGGGATGCGGAGCTTCTCGCAGAGCTGCGCGAGAAGGGTCTTTTCTTCCGGGCGCTGAGCCCCGTCGATGAACGTCAGCAAAACGGCGTGCTGGACGAGCAAGCGCCGATCGTCGGCCGATAAATCGGTCAGCGGAATGTCGGCGAGCGTGCGGCGCGTTGCCGCGTAAGCGCGCATCTCCGCCGTATCCTCCGGGGTCGCATCGAATGCCTGCAAGATGGCCTCGATGATGTCGGTTTCTTCGCTCGTGACGCGCCCGTCGGCCCACGCGACACTCACCAGGGACTTCAAGATCGCCTTGTCTTGTTCGTGCATGTGCGTGACTCCCCGAAAACGTGCCTACGTCTACTCTGTCAGATTCGCGCCCCGCGATCGATCGACAAAGCCGCCCATCATTTGGCTGCGCTGATCCGCGCGGTCACGGTGTTCTGCGACGGCTCGGGGCTGAGGCGCGCCGCTTCGACGCGCAGGCGACGGCGAAGGGGCTGCCCCTGCTGCGTTCCGACGACCATGAGCTCCAAACCCGCGCCGCACGGCAGTGACTCGAGCTTGGCCTCGGGACCGCCTCCCGCGACCATCCAGACCTCGGCGCCACGCGGGCTCGTCACGACATGCACGGTTCCGGGCGCGCCTTGTCCCCCTACGACGGTACCGGGCTCGGCCGACGGCCAGGGATCCACGACGCCGGCCTTGGAACGACTCTTCTCGAGCTGGATGGGGAGCTCGAAGCGCGGGCGGCCGCTCGGCGCGTCCCAGGGGGCGCCCTGCGGAACGACCCCGCGCCGCGGCGCGTATCCCTCGGCGAGCGCAACGAATTCGAGGCGCGCGCCCGAGGGCACGCGCTCGACGTCGACGGGAGCGAGGCCGGATCGAACGAGGACCTCCGCACCTGATGGGACGTCAGTGACGAGGAGCGTCGCGCGACAAACCTGGGCTGCATGCAGGGGGCGCGCACTGGCTGCCTCGGCTGCCGTGCGCCGCTCTCCCTCGACCACGGTCGGCGTACGCCCCGAAAGAAAGCCGGGCTCGAAGCGCAAGAGGGCGACGCCCCCCAAAGCGGCAACCGTGACGACTGCGACGATCGCATAGAGGCCGCCGCGCTTGGCCATCGGCGCGTCCGGATGATCGCGCAACGGATCGCGCGCGACGGAAGCGGAGGCGCGCGGCGGCGGCGTACTCGTGTAAAAGTCGGTGGCCCCGCTGGCATGGGAAAAAGGAGAGTCGTCGTCGGGCTCCGCTCCGCGCTCCGTCGAGGAGCTCTGCCGCGTGTCGACGTCGACGCCGGCCATCTTGCGCAGGTCCCGCGCCACGCGATCTTGCTTGCGGGACGTCGAGCTCAAGAAATCTTGGAGCAACTCGTCGACGCCGCGCGCAGAGGACGGAGGAAATGATGAAAATACAGGCTCTCTTGGCGCCGCACGCGGCGGGACGGGCGCCTCGGCGGGCGCGCTCGCGCCTGGTGTCGGCGCAACTTCGGCGGGCGCAGGCGTTTTTTGCCGTTCTACGGCCGGCGGCGGGGGCGTCGGCGGCGGCAGGACCGCGGCGGGCGGCGGGGGCGTCGGCGGCGGCAGGACCGCGGCGGGCGGAGGCGTGGCCACGCGCGCCGCAAGTGGCGGCGGCGGCGCGACTTGCGCCGCGATCGGCGCGACTTCCGCTGGCGAGGGCGGCTGCGAGGGCGCGCAATCGTCGAGCAGATCCTGAACGTTTTCGGCCGATGATGCCTCGACGCTCGCCTCGGCGATCGTTTCGCGACGCGACGTCGTCGGTTCGTCGAGGAACGCAGACGCGTCGCTGGCGCGCCCTGACTCACCCGATGAGTCGAGCGGAAAGCGCGGCAACGACGGCTCGAGCGACGTCGTCACGTGCCGATTGAGCGTCTCTTGGCTGTCCCTCGACATGTCGAAAACCGGCCCGACGTCGACGGCAACTTGCATGGGCTCCGTGTCCTCGACGGGCGGAGACGGCGCGGCGATCACCTCGTCGTCTTCGAGATCCTCAGGTGCGAGCTCGGCGGGTGCGAAGTCCGCGGGTTCGAGGTCCGCCGGTTCGACCTCGGCGGGAGGCGCTTCACCGGGGGTCATCGAGGGGCGGCGCGCCCGAATCGTTTCTCGCGCGAGCCGTGACAACGCGCGCGATGCAGCTCCACGGTTGACGGGGATGAGCGCCGATTCGAGCTCGCCGACGAACGCAGCGAGGTCTCCCTTGGGCGGCAACGCCGCTACGTTGTGGAGCGCTGGGGCGCGGCCGCTCGAGACTTCGAGCAGCCGGCGCAAAAGCTGGCGGAGCCCGCGTTCGACATCGAGAGGATGCGCGACGCGCCGGGAAAGCAGGGCGACCCGCCCGCCCTCCACCTGCATGCTGCAGAGGTGCTCGTCGATGAGGACCGGCGAGACAACGAGTTGGTCGACCGCTTCGAGGACGAGGTAGCCGGCGGTCTCAGGCGTCAAGAGCGACCGCTTGCGTCGGGCGACCTCGATGACCTCGGCGATGGTGACGTCCGCGTTCGTCATCATGTTGCCACCACGGGCCCGCGCGCTGCAGCGGAAGTGCTGCGGCGCCCCCCTTCCCCGTCCGCGATCGGACGCACGCGCACACCGTGATCGCGCAGATAAGTCTTGGCGTCGTCGATGGTGTGCTGGCCGTCGTGAAAGATGGACGCCGCGAGAGCAGCGTCGGCCCCGCCCTCCACGAGCCCGGCGCGCAAATGTTCGAGACTGCCGACGCCACCGGAGGCAATGACGGGCACGCTGACCCGCTCGGCCACCGCACGCGTCAGCTCGAGGTCGTATCCTTCGCGCGTCCCGTCGCGATCCATGCTGGTCAAGAGGATCTCACCCGCTCCCATCCGCACCATTCTCTCCGCCCAATCGAGCACGCTGAGACCGGTCGCCGTGCGTCCGCCATGAGTGAACACCTCCCACGATGGCGGCTCCCCTTCTCGACCTCGTCGACGTCGTGCGTCGATCGCGACCACGATCGCCTGATTGCCCCACGCGTCCGCGGCGCGGCGCACGAGCTCGGGCTCATGGACCGCCGCCGTGTTGATCGACACCTTGTCGGCTCCCGCGCGGAGGAGCAGCTGAATATGATCGGTCGATGATATTCCGCCCCCCACCGTGAGCGGCGCGAAAACCACTTCCGCCGTGCGCGATACGACGTCGAGCATGGTCGACCGTCCCTCGTGCGACGCGGTGATGTCGAGAAACGTGATCTCGTCAGCCCCCTCGGCGTCGTACCGCTTGGCGCATTCCACGGGATCGCCCGCGTCGCGGAGCCCGACGAAGTTCACTCCTTTGACGACGCGGCCGCCTTTGACGTCGAGGCAAGGAATGATGCGTTTGGCTAACATGGTCGAACTCGCTTCGGCTGGTGACCGCGCGCGGGTCAGCGCGCCGGTCAGGGTGAGCGGAGGTTACTCGTTCTGCCCGTATCTTGGCCACTAGGCCATGGCGTTTTGCAGGTACGGGAAGTACTCTCGCGGGCATGAGTGTCTGCCCGCGTTGCGGGTCGCCTGCGAAACCCGAAACCGCGGCATGCGGTGTATGCGGGGCTACGCTGCGACCGCCGCGGCCGAACCAGTCCTCGGACGCTGTGAAGGCCGCTTCACCTTCCGCAGACATGAAAAGGACGCTGGTGGGTGTGGCACCGCAGGGGTCGACCCCGCCGCCCGCAGGATCGATGACCTCGGTTCCACCCACCGGTTCGGCGGGCGCACTGAAAGGCCAGCGCGGTGGGGCGAACGCCTCCCCGCCGCCCGCTGGTGCCTCAGCGATGAAACGGACATTGGTCGGCATGGCCCCCGTCACCACGCCCCCGCCCGCCGGCACCGTTTCCTCGACGCCTCCTCCAGCAGGAAGGAGCTCTTACCCACCGAACCCAGCCGGCGCGGGAGGAATGAAACGAACCCTCGTCGGCATGGCCCCGGTGACCACGCCGCCACCTGCCGATGCAGGTCCCCGTCGCGACGGTATCGGGCAAGGTCGCACCGTGCTTGGTCTTCCTTCACCCATGGCAGACGTGCCGCCAACGGTCGGCCCCTCCGGCGTTCCGGGTGCAGCTGGTCCAGGGATGAAAAAGACCATCATGGGCGTCGCCATGCCCGGCATCGCGCCGCTCGCGCCCGGCATCTCCAAAGAAGCGCAGCACGCAGGCGGTCACAACGCAGCGAGCTTCGGCAGCACTGTGGGTGTCGACGTTCCTACCGGGGGCAACACCGTCGGCGTCGGGTTCGCACCGGAAGTATCGCTCCGACACGGTGAGCGCCGTCGATCGAGCGCACCTCCACCGCCCCCGCCCTCACAATCTTCGGCAACGATCGCCATTGCCAGTGGGCTCTTGCTGGCCGGGGGTGCCGTCGCATTCGCGGTCTTCTGGCGCAGCCCCGCGCCTTTGCGCGCCGAAGCGCGCGTCGACTCCAACGGCGCGGACGTTCTGCACGTCACCTGCGCGACGTGCCCGGACGGCACCGAAGTGCGCGCCGGCGAATCGAAGGCGCAGATCACCGGCCGCGCGGCGGATCTCATTTTGACGAACCCACTCAAAGTGGGCGAAAATCTTTTTTCGGTCGCCGTCGATCGACCGGGCAGCGGGCGCGACGAAAACGTCTCGCTCATCGTTCAGATCGGATACCGCATTCGTCCCGATCTTTCCGCGCTCGACAGCGAGCATCCCATGCTGCGCATCGCCATCGAAGGGGCTCCCATGGCGTCGATGATGATCGACGGCAAACCGCTCACGCTGGGCACCGACGGTAAGGGGGTCTACGACGTCGACGTGACGACCGAGTGCACCGGTTTGGCCGATGACGCCAAGAGCATCGAGCGCGCCATTCCCTATTCCGTGGTCGGCTCGACGGGCGCAGCCGAGCAAGGCGTCGTGAACGTGCGCGTGGCCGTGCCACCGCTGCACCTCGACTCGCCTTCGCCTCACACCGTCATCGAACGCGAGCAATTCCTCCTCGGGGGCCGAACCGGGCGTGGAGCGCGTCTCGTCGCCGGTTCACAAGCTCTCGCCGTGGCAGCCGATGGAACGTTCTCGCGCGCGATGTTGGCGCCGGGCATCGGGGAAAACGCCCTCAAGCTGCGAACGACGGTGCCCGGTCAAGCGCCGCGAATGGCCACGGTCATCGTACGGCGGGTCGAGCATCTGGCCGACGAGGCCAAGACCTTTGCCGCCAACGCGCCGCTGCCGTTCGCCGATCTGGCCGCCGCGGTGAACCGCTACGTCGGTCAGCCCGTCGTACTGTCGGGCGAGATCGTCGAGTCGCGATCGCAAGGGGCGACCAGTCTCGCTCTTCTCGATGTGCAAAAGGGATGCTCGCGCCCGCCCTGTCTCGCAAGGCTCGTCTTCGCCGGCGACGAGCCCGTGGCGCGCAGCGATCGCGTCCAGGTGTACGGCTACGTCACGCGCGCCATCAGCCCTGGTGGAGACGCGACGGGCACGGTCCCGGAAGTGGAAGTCGCCTTCGCCCAGAAAAAGCAGTGAGTACCTCACGTCGTTCGCTTGCGGCAGCGCTCGGCTTGCTGGCCACCATCGCCGTCATCCTCTTTGCCTCGCAGGAAACGCGGGCCACGCACGTCGATCCGACAGCGCCGGTGACCATCGTGGTCGGACCCGCTCCCGGACATTCGCCGATGGGGCGCGTCGACGGCGCGCGCCGCGGACGCGCACGCGACCCCTTGCCCGATCACCCGCAGATCCTGTGGCGGCACGCGCCGCTCGGTGCGCTCGATTTCGCGCCGCTCGCCGTCGATTCGCAGGGAGCGGTCGTGGCGGCGGGTGCCGGTTTACCGCACGTCATCCAACTGACGCGTGACGGCGCCGAGCAATGGCGAGGGCGCACCGGCATCGGGCCCTCCGTCACCGGCAGCGTCATTCTGAGTGACGACACGCGCGCCGTCGTCACCAGCGCGGGCGATCTGGTTAGTTTCTACCCGAACGGCCGCACGAGATTCATGATCGCGCTCGAGCTGCCCGAACGTAACGCCCACTTCAGCCTCTTGCCGCTCGATGACGGGGGGCTCGCCGTAGCAGGAGGCCATGATGTCGATGAGCTCGATGACGATGGCCGGCGGCGCGATCGCACCCATCTCACCGAGCGCATCTCCGGCCCGCTCGTCGCGACGCGCTTCGGCATCATCGCGACGACCGCGGCGGGCAGTGTCTTCACGATGCGCGGCGGTTTTGCCAAACGGCTGGGCAGCTTGGGCGGCGACCCCGGCGAGCCGGGCGCGTCCTCGCCGGATGGCCGATCCCTCCTCGCCGTCGTCGATCACCAACGTCTCGTCGCTTTCGATCTGACGAGCGGCAACGTCGAGACCGTACACGCCGTTTCGGACCAATCGCTGCACGGTCCAGTCGTGCTCGGCGCGGACGACGCGCGGGTGCTCGTCACGTGGAACGGCGTGCTCACCCGTATCGGGCGCGCGCCCGGGGACATTCGCCGAACGCCGCTCGATTTGCGCGCCGAGACATTGGTCACCGACGCGGGCAAAGTCGATTTCGCGCAGCTCGACGAGAGCCCGCCGCCTCTCACCGACGCCGAAGGACGCATCGGCTTCGCTCGCGTGGGAGGCCGCGTCGGTGTGGTCGCCGCCGACGGCAGGATGCAACTGGTCGTCGGTTCCACCTGCATCTCGCCCGCTGCCCTCGCTCCCGCCGGACCACGCCGGATGGTCGTCGGATGTCGCGACGGAACCGTGGTCATGATCGGAGAGTCCCGTCCGTGAACTGGTCGCCGAGTCAACGGCGCAAAAACGACGCGCTCTTCGCGGCTGCCGCCGCCGCCATTCGTCTCGGGCTCGCCTTGCCACGCGCATGGCTCGGACCGGCGGGAGCGCTGCTCGGGCTCGCCGCGTACGGCATGCTCGGCCGCGCGCGGCGCGCGACGATCGAGAACCTGTCACTGGTGCACCCCGAGCTCGATGCAGCCGAATGCCGCGCGCGCGCCCGGGCCACCTTTCGCTCACTCGGACGCAACTTGACCGACACGCTCGCCCTGCTCGATCCCAAGGAACATCCGGCGCGTTCTCTTTCTGTCAGCGCAGCGTCGGAGCGGGTTCTCGCCACGGCGCTCTCGCACGGGCGGGGCGTCATCTATGCGACCTGTCATCTCGGTCCCTGGGAGCGCATGGCCGCATTGCTCGCCGAGCGCGGATTTCCCATCACCACCGTCGCGCGCGAAAGCTACGACCCGCGCTTTCACGCCCTCGTTTACGAACCGTTGCGCGCCCGCCGCCAGGTGCACGCGATCTACCGCGGCGAGCCGAGCGCGCCCATGGCCATCGTGCGCGCACTGCGGAGCGGGCGCGTGCTCGGCCTGTTGGTGGACATGCCAGGCCGAATTGCCACGCAAAGCGTCACCTGGCTCGGTCTGCCATCGCGTATGCCCATCGGCGCCGCTCGGTTGGCCTTGCGCCTGCGCAGCCCGGTCGTGGTGGGCACGCCCGCGCCGACCTCCGAGGGTCTCGAGATCCGTATCACGCAGCTCGAAACGGATGACCTCGCGGCGGGAGATCGCGGCGAATCGGAGTTGAGCCAGCGTATCGCGGATGCGCTGAGCGAGCGCATCCGTCTTCTTCCGACGCATTGGCCCTGGATGCATCCAACTTTTGCCGTTTCCTAGCGATCCGGAAGAGGCGACAGTGGGCGAGGTGGGCAAAGTGAACGCGTGTGGGTGTGTGAAGGAAGAGCGTGGAGAGGAGCGTAGTCCCGAAGATTCTCGTCTGATACACTTGCTGTCGGGGTTACTTGACCAGAGCCTTCACGATGGCAGAACCTGCTTCTCGAACGCCGCGACCCGTGGTCGGGCGTGACATTCGGTCGCTGCCCCTGACACCGCCTGATGCGTTTCTATTGTCGCGCATCGATGGGTCGATGAACGAGGCCGAGTTGTCGGCCCTGACCGGTTTCGATCTCGCGACCGTCACGTCCACCCTCGATCGACTGGCGCGGTTTGGCGCAGTCGTGTTCGAGCGCGCCAACGAACTCGTCGGCGGACCCCCATCCGGCGCCGGTCTGAGGCAGCCGCCGCCGGTGCAGCAACAGCCATTGCGCGTCTCGCAGACGTTTCGAACGTCGCAGACCAACATCAAGGCTTTCACGGGCGACCCGCCGGACTTCGCCCAGGTGAGCGACCTCGATGGCGATCGCAAGCGCAAGGTCGTCGATCTTTATTCGCGTCTCGCGCAGCTCGACTACTACACGCTGCTCGGCGTGACGGCGTCCGCTGATCGCAAGGAGATCAAGCGCGCTTATTACGCGATTGCCCCCGACTATCACCCGGACAAGTTTTACGGAAAGAACCTGGGCTCGTTCAAGCCGATGATGGAAGGCATCTTCGGCCAGCTCACCTTCGCCTACGAAACGTTGAGCTCCCTCGAACGACGCGCCGAGTACGACGCTTACCTGTCGGCGCAGGCACAAACGCGTTCGATGGAAGAGCTGCTACGCGGCGCCGCGGGTGCAGCCCCCGTTGTCGAGCCGATCAGCCCGGGCCCCATGCCGGTGTCGTCGAGCGTGCCACCCGAGCCAACGGCGATGAAGAGCGATCCCGCCGTTGCAGTCGCCAACTCTTCGACGCCGCCCGCTTCGCGCGAATCCGATCGGGCGCGGCGCGAGGCATTGGCGCGTAAGCTCGGGGTCTCCCGCGGCAGCTTCCCGCCCGAGGCTCGGCGTTCTGCGCCACCGCCCGATCCCACGACGACCCGCGAGGCAGCACAGCAAGCACTCAAGCGACGACACGATCTCATCGCAGGTGAGAAGCGCCGCGCGCAGGCGCGCCGTTACATCGACGCCGGCGCCGCCTCGCTGAAAGACAATCCAGCCGCCGCGGCCAATGCTTACCGACTCGCGCTGGCGCTCGACCCGGAGAACCCGGACATCATCCGCGCTCACCGCCAAGCCACGCAGCAAGCAGCCATCGCGCTCGCTGGCGGGTACCTGAAGCAGGGTGACTACGAGAGTCGCAACGGACAGTGGCTCGGCGCCGCTCGCTCGTACGCTCGCGCCGTGGCCGGGATGCCCGAAGACGCCGCCGTTTTGGAGAAAGCCGCCCACGCGACGCTCAAGGCCGGCGGCGACATGCGCGCGGCGGTCGAATTCGCCAAGCGCGCGATCGCGCTCGTACCCAAGCGACTCGAGAGCCGGCTCACACTTATCGAAGCGTACCTGGGGGCGGGTTTTGCCGCGGGCGCGAAACGCGAGCTCGAAGCAGCGCGCGAGATCGCTCCGCGTGATGATAGGATAACGGAGCTATCAAAACGCCTGAAGTAGGTCCTCAGCCAACGGAAAACGCTTCATGGAACGAGTGATCGGCATTGACCTTGGCACCACGAACTCGTGTGTGGCCATCGTGGAGAACGACAAGCCTCTGGTGATCCCCAACCGCGGAGGCTGGGCGACGACACCGTCGATGGTCGCTCTCACGGAAGCGGGCAAGCGTTTGGTCGGCCACATCGCCAAGCGGCAAGCCATCACCAACGCCGAGAACACGGTCTCCGCAGCCAAGAGGCTCATCGGTCGCAAGTGGGCCTCGCCCCAGGTGAAGAACGGGGTTTTGACCTCGAGCTACCGCATCGTGGAGGGCCCGCACGGCGACATTCGCATCCAGCTGCGCGACAAGCAGTACTCGGTGCCGGAAGTCAGCGCGATGGTGCTCCAGGAGATGAAAGTCATCGCCGAGGACTACCTGCGCCAGCCCGTCACCAAAGCGGTGGTCACGGTCCCCGCTTACTTCAACGACAACCAGCGACAGGCGACCAAAGACGCCGGACAGATCGCGGGGCTCGAGGTAATCCGCATCATCAACGAGCCGACCGCGGCAGCGCTCGCGTACGGATTCGGCAAGCGCCTCGATCAGACGATTGCCGTCTACGACCTCGGCGGAGGCACCTTCGACATCTCCATCCTCGAAATCGGCGAAGGCGGGATTTTCAAGGTCATCGCCACCGCGGGAGACACCTTTCTCGGTGGCGAAGATTTCGACGGGCGCATCATCGATTGGCTGGTGACCGGCTTTCAGGCCGAACACTCCATCGATCTGCGCCAAGATCGAATGGCGCTGCAGCGCCTGCGCGACGGTGCCGAGAAGGCAAAGTGCGAGCTTTCGTCGGTGCAGGAGACGGAGATCAATCTCCCCTTCATCATCTCCAGCGGTCAGAACGAAGCACTTCATCTGCAACGCAAGCTCACCCGCGAGACGCTCGAAAAATTGTGCGGCGACTTGGTCGAACGCACGGTCGACATCTGTCGCCAGACGCTGAAGGACGCCAAGATCTCCACCAAGGAGATTCAAGAGATCGTCCTGGTCGGCGGAATGACGCGCATGCCCAAGGTGCAGTCGGCGGTGGCGGCGTTCTACGGCCGCGATCCGTGCAAAGGCGTACACCCCGACGAAGTGGTCGCGCTCGGCGCTGCCATTCAAGGCGCCGCGCTCGTCGACGAGAAGAAGCAAATGATCTTGCTCGACGTGACACCGCACGCGCTCGGGATCATGACCTTCGGCAGCAACTTCGAAGAGCTCGTACCGCAGAACACCACCGTCCCCACGAGCCGCGCCAAAACGTTCACGACGAGCCGCGACAACCAGACGGCGGTGAAGATCATCGTCATGCAAGGGGAGAGCGAGCAGGCCGAGCAAAACGATCTCCTTGGCGAATTCATCCTCACCGGCCTGCGTCGCGCCGCCAAGGGTCAAGTCGAAATCGAAGTAACCTTCGCCATCAACGCCGACGGTATCGTCAGCGTCAGCGCGCGCGACTTGGAGACGGGTCAAGAGCAATCGATCCAGGTGACCGCCTCCAGCGGGCTCACGCAGGACGAAATCGTCAAGATGATGGCCGACGCGCAACAATTCACGGTCGAACGGCGCTCGAGCGAAGAATTCGAGGGCGTGAAGCAAGAGGCGGAAAAGCTCATCGTACAGATCGAGCAGCTCTTGCCGGACGTGGAACAGGCTGTCGCCTCGAGCGACTTCGGCAAGGACGCCATCGGCAAAGCCAAGGCGGTCGTCGAGCGCGCCCGCGCGGCCATCGGCAAAAAAGACGTAAGCGCCGTGCGCGAGCAGATCGAAGGTCTGTCCCGGACCCAGCGCATGTTCAAAGGCGTGGTCGCCAAGGCGCCATAATTCAGGTGCTCATGCCGCGAACCGACCCGCCCCCTTCGCAAAAACCCGACCGCACCTCGAGCGGGTCGACGGGGCGGACCTCACAACCTCCGCGCCCGTCGCGGGCACCGCTGCAGATGGACGAAGCGGCGGCTCAGCGCGAACGAGAGAAAGACGTTCTCGACGACCTCGAGATCACGGTGGGCGAGACCGAGATCACGCTGGGCGAGGACGAGCTCGGCGAGAGCCATTTGGCGTCGGCTTGGACCGAGCCCGAGCCAAGCGAGCACGATCGCGTCACGGTCGCGCCCCCTATGCCCGAGCATGAGTACGTCGCCAAGATGATGAAAGAGCTGCCGGAGGCGGAACGCGTGCCGCCTTCACGCGCCATCACACCCCCGCGCGGGCTCAGCAAACCGTTTCTCGGCGCCGACTCGTCGGCGCCGGCGCGCAAGTCTCGCCGATCGTCGGCCCGTCCCAAGAAAAAGGAGCACGCAGAGGGGCCGTCGACCAAGCCGCGCTCCCGCGCGCCGCGCACACCACCGCCTGCACCGGAACCGATCCCGAGCGAGCCTCTGACGCTCGATCTCTCCGATTCCTTGCTTCCGGTAGCCGTGCCGTCGCCGGTCCCGATTCCGCGCTTCGAACAAGCCGCGGTGCCCAAATTCGATCTCATCGAATCGGCGCCGGCCCCCGCCCCCAGCCGCCCCCGCGTCACCCTGCCCAGCATGCAGCAGAACAGCGCGCTCGACATCGTAGCGACAACTGCCAGCCTGCAATTCGGAGATCCTCCTCGGCTGTCGTTCGGGCCCGCTGCTGGAGACGCACTCGAGCTCGTGGGCGTGCGGGCGCAGTCCGTTCGGCCCGGCCCGGAGCCCAAAGCCACCATGGTCGAGGTGCGCGATCGGTTCGACGTCGGCGATTTCTCGGGAGCGTTGGCCCTCGTCAGCAAGATCCTCGAAGACGAACCGGAGCACGTCGATGCACTGCTCTACGCCGAGCACTGTCGCGACGTGCTGAAGCAGATGTACATCTCCAATCTCGGTGGCCTGCGCAAAGTGCCGCAGATCGCGGTGAGCGCCGAGCAGCTGCGCTGGCTCGCGCTCGATCACCGCGCCGGCTTTTTGCTTTCCCAACTCGACGGCCGCTCCACGTTCGAAGAGCTCCTCGATGTCTGCGGCATGCCGCCATTCGAAGCGATCCGCCTGCTCGTGCAGCTCTTGCAGCAGAACGTGATTCGCGTGGTGTGACGCTGCCTAAACGAGGCTGCGGTAGATCTGATCGTAGCGGCGCGCCGGTCGATCCCACCCGAGATCGAGGCGCATGACGCGGCGTCGCAGCGCGGGCCATCGCGGCGATGCAGTGGCGGCGATGGCGCGCTCCGTCGCTCCCACGAGCTCGATGGTTTCTGGATCCTGAAAGAGAAATCCGGTGCCCGTCTCGAGCGCCGCGTCGCAGTCGACGATGGTGTCGCATAGACCACCGGTGGCATGCGCGACCGGAAGTGCACCGTACCGCTGCGCATAGAGCTGCACGAGGCCGCACGGCTCGAAGCGCGACGGCACCAGGACGATGTCGGCTCCCGCAAAGAGACGATGCACCAGCGTCTCCGATGCCGCGGGTACGAAACGCGCATGATCGGGCAGCGCCTGCGTCGCTACGTGGGCCCGTTCCATCAAGCGTGGATCGCCTTCGCCCGCCAAAACCACCGTCGCCCCCGCGAACACGAGCTTGGGAATCGCTTCGATGCAGAGATCGGTCCCTTTTTGCGGCACCATTCGGGCCACGTGAACGACGAGGGGACCTGGGGCGGCGACCGAAAATCCGAGCTCGCGCAAAACGGCCGTCTTGCAGCGCTCTTTGTTGCTCGAGTCCTCGGCGTCGTAGCGGGCTACGAGGGACGCGTCGCTGGCCGGGTTCCAGGTGGCGTAGTCGATGCCGTTGGTGATCCCGGTGAGATCGCGCGCACGCATGGCCAAAACTCCCTCGAGGCCGTGACCGCGTTCCTCGGTTTGAATTTCGCGCGCATACGTCGCCGACACCGTCGTCAGCTTGCTGGCCGCGATGAGGCCCCCTTTGAGGAAATTCACCTTTCCCCAGAACTCGAGCCCATCGGGCGTAAAGAGCTCGGGGCCGAGACCGATATCTTTCAGGACGTCACGCGGGAAGAGCCCTTGATGCGCGAGGTTGTGGATGGTCAGCACGACCGGAGTCGGCCGCCCTCCCGCGGCTTTCTCGAGCTCGCGCAAGTAGATGGGGACGAGCGCAGCCGACCAATCGTGTACATGCACGACATCGAAGGGAGATCCCGATTGCGCGCGCTGTCGTACGAGCTCCGCCGTCGCCCGCGAGAAAACCGCAAATCGACGCGCATTGTCGGCATAATCCTCGCCCCCCGTGCCGTAGACCCCTTCGCGATCGTAAAGCCCGGGCGCATCGAACAGCGAAAGCTCGACCCCCGAGCCGAGCCGCCCGTCGTAGACGGTGACTTCGACCGGCGTGTCACCCAGCGAAAAGGCGAGCGGCGTGAGCCGGCGGGCGACGAGGAGACCGCCCCGCTCGAGTGCCGGAAACCGGGGCATGGCCAAGGTGACTTTGTGGCCGAGCTGCCGGAGCGCCTTGCTCAGCGCAGCCACGACGTCGCCGAGCCCCCCTACTTTGACGAGAGGTGACAGCTCGGTCGCAGCAAAGAGGATTTCCATTGGGCGCCCGCTTTAGCACGCGCGCCCGCCGGGCGCGATCCCCGTCGCTGCGCCGTCTTTTGGCGCCGCCCGAGCCACGGCCACACCTATGCCCACGAGCCCGCATCCCCGCGCCGGCCCGTGCCGCGTGGCCCGCGTCCCCGCCCGGCCCGGCGCCCCACGAACGGCCAGACCTATGCTCCCGCACGGGGCTCGCCAAAAGTGAACGACGCGTTCACCATTCGCGCGCCGCCGCGGGAGAACTATCCTCCGTCCGAGCAGCGTCGCTCAGCCGTAGCGCCCTTCGATGTATTCGGCGGTGCGCGCGTCCTTGGGGTGGAGAAAGAGGGTCTCGGTGCGGGTGTGCTCGATGAGCTCGCCGAGCAGCATGAAGATGCACTCGTCGCTAGCGCGGCGCGCCTGGGCCATGTTGTGGGTCACGATCACGATCGTGTAGCGACCGCGCAGGGTCCACATGAGCTCCTCGATCGCCCGGGTACCCTCGACGTCGAGCGCCGAGCACGGCTCGTCCATCAGGATCACCTCAGGCTTTAGCGGGACGAGGCGCGCAATGCATAACTTTTGCTGCTGTTCGAGCTGCAAGCCGGTGGCCGGCGCATCGAGCCGGTCTTTGAGGTCATTCCAGAGACCGACCTCCGTGAGAGCCTTCTCCACCGTGACGTCGAGGTCCGCCTTCTTGAGACGTCCCGAGTCATTGTGCAGCCGAAGTCCAAAAATGACGTTCTCGTAGACGGTCAGGGGCAAGGGGTTCGGACGCTGAAACACCATCCCCACCGATTTTCTGAGCTCGACGAGCGAGACGTCGGAATCGTAGATGTTCTTGCCGAGCACCACGATCTCGCCGGTCGTGCTCACGTAGCCGTAGCGTTCGTTCACCCGGTTGAAACAGCGCAGGAGCGTGGTCTTGCCGCACCCCGACGGGCCGATGAGGGACGTGATGAGCCCCTGCTTGATGTCGAGCTGGATGTTTTTCAGCGCTTGAAACTTCGCGTACCAGAGGCACAGATCCTTGGCCGTGATGCACGAGGGGAGCATTCCCGGCGGCGGGTCGCTGCGCAGACGTCGCCCCGGGCCCGGTGCCGTGCGCCTCGACTGCGAATCGTCAGCCATCGTCATCCGAAGATTCCGTTGACGTATTCGTACGTCTGACGGCTCGCAGGCTTGTCGGAAAACATGACGTCGTTCGTACCCAACTCGACGATTTCGCCGTTCCAGAGGAACATCGTGCGATCAGCGAGGCGCCGCGCTTGCTGCACCAGGTTCGTCACCAAGATGATGGTGATCTTTTCGCGCAGTTGCTTGAGCACCTCCTCGATGCGCATCGTCGTCACGGGGTCAATGGCGATGGAGAATTCGTCGAGACAGAGGACCTCCGGCGAATGCGAGAGCGCACGCGCGATGGTGAGTCGCTGTTGCTGACCGCCGGAAAGCTTCGTCCCCAGGCTGTCCAACCTGTCCTTCACCTCGTCCCAGAGCGCGGCTTGCGTTAGACAGCGCTCGACCAAGGTGTCGAGAGCTGCCTTCGTTCGCATGCCGGCCGCACGAGGCGCGAACGCAACGTTGTCGTAGATGCTGAGTGGCAGGCCGACCGGAAGAGGCGCGACCATACCGATCTTCCCGCGCAGCTCGTAGACGTTCTTCATCTTGCTCACGTCTTGACCGTCGACCTTGATGCCTCCCCTCACCTTGGCGCCGGGGACGAAGTCGATGGTGCGGTTGATGCACTTGAGGAGGGACGACTTTGCCGATTGCGCCGGACCGATGATGGCAAAAATCTCGCTCTGTCGGATGTCGAACGAGATCCCGTGAATGACCTCTTTCTGGCCGTAGGACAGGCGGAGGTTCGACACTTCGATTTTCTTTTGTTTCGGTTCGCTCATTACCACTTTTTCCGCGACCGAAGATAAACCCGGGTACCGATGGAGAGGGCGTTGACCACGAGAACGGTTCCGAGCAGTGCCACCGCGATCGCATAGGGCAACGCGTGGGGCGCGTTCGTCACTTGCGTGGTGACGGTGTAGAGGTGCATCGACAGGGCCATGCACTGATCGGTGAGGCTGTAGGCAAAAACATCGCCCTCGGGAATTTTCTTGAAGAATACCGCCCCCGTAAACATGATGGGCGCCGTCTCCCCGGCCGTCCGCGACACCTGCAAAATGACGCCGGTCAAGATGCCGCTGACCGAATTGGGCAGCACGATGCGCCTGATCGTCTGCCAGCGAGTGGCGCCTACGTTCCAGCAAGCCTCCCGGAACGAGCGCGGCACCGAAGCGAGGGATTCCTTGGTGCTGGCGATGATCACCGGCAGCGTCATGATGGCGAGGGTGAGCGACGCGGCGATGATCGAACGGCCGACGCCCGCAAACAGCACGAACGCGCCCAGGCCGAAGAGCGCATGGACGATGCTCGGAACGCCGGCCAAGTTCACGACCGCCAAGTTGATCATCCGGGTCAGCCAGTTGTCCTCGGCGTACTCATTCAAGTACACCGCCGCCAGCACGCCTATCGGTGCCGACACGCAGAGCGACACCGTTACCAAGTAGATCGTGCCGAGGAACGCCGACCAGATGCCGCCGCGGCGCATTCCGTCGATCGGGTTCGAAGTGAGAAACTCCCACGACAGGAGCGGCCATGCTTGAACGAACAGGTACGCGACGATGGTCACGAGCGGCACGACCAGCGCGAGTGCCATGAGCCCGAACGTCGCCTGCGCCAAGCGCTCCGTCAGCCGCTTACGACGCGTGGCCGCTGTCTCCGTGAAGAGGGCTGCCATGATCAGCGCTTCCGGATTCCGCGGATCGCAAGATCGGCGGTCAAATTCACGATGAACGTGATGGTGAAAAGGAGGATTCCGATGATGAAGAGAACGCGGTAGTGCGGCGATCCCGCCGACGCCTCGCCGAGCTCGGCGGCGATGGTGGCGGTAAGCGTACGTACCGGATCGAAGACGCTGTGAGGAATATTGATGGCGTGGCCGGTCGCCATGAGAACGGCCATCGTCTCGCCGACCGCGCGTCCGACCCCGAGCAGCACCGCGGCGAGCAGGCCATTTTTCGCGGCCGGAATGAGGACGCGGTACACCATCTGCCAGCGCGTCGCCCCCATGGCGAGGGCCGCTTCGCGGTACGAATCCGGCACGGCCTTCAGCGCGTCTTCACCGATGCTGACCATGATGGGCACGCTCATCAGCGCGAGAAGAAGCGCGCCGTTCAGCACGTTCAGCCCGACCGGGGCGTGGAAGACGTCCTGAATGAGCGGGTTCATCACCGAGATACCGATGAAACCCCAGACGACCGAAGGGATCGCCGCCAGGAGCTCGATGAGGATCTTGAGCGTCTCCCGCCCCTTGTTGCCGCTGAACTCGGAAACGAAGACCGCCGCGCCGAGGCCGAAGGGAACGGCTATGAATGTCGCCAGCGCCGTCACGCTGAACGTGCCGACGATGAGCGCCAGCACTCCATAGCGCGCGTTACTGACCGACGTCGGGTACCACTTGGTACTGAAAAGAAACTCACCCGGCTTGAACTCGCCGCCGAAGACATAGGGAGCCCCTTCGCGGAAGACGAAGAAAAAGATCCCGAACACGAAGAGGATCGCACTCACCCCACACACGTAGATGAGCGCCTCGATCGCGCGTTCCGCCACGATCTCCGAGAACCTTCGTTTCACCCGCGTTGGCAACAGCAACTCCGCGCCGTCCTGCGCTGTCGGAGAAGGCGAAAGCTGCACGGTCGTCTGCGTCATGATCACTTCTTCGGCAGAGGGACGTATCCCGACTTCTCGACGACCTTCTGACCCGCGTCGGAAAGAATCCAGTCGAGGTACTTCTTGGCGTTTTCCGTCGGTTCGCCCGGCGTGTACATGAAAAGGGGACGAGCAATGGGGTACGTCTTGTCGAGCACGGTAACGATCGTGGGAGTGACCGACGTGTCGCCCTTTTTCTTGGCAACCTTGACGATCTTCACTGCGGGAGTCGCGTAACCGAGCCCGCTGTAGCCAATGGCGCCTGGCGTCTTGGCCACGAGCTCGACCACGTCTTTCGAGCCGTTCATGTCGAGAGATCCCTGCTTGTAGTCGGCCTTCTTCCCAACCACGACCTCCCGAAAATAGTGGTAGGTGCCGGAGTTATTTTGCCGGCTCACGCGGATGATCTTTTCGTTTTGCGCGCCGGGGACCTTGGCGACCCCGATCTGACTCCAGGACTCGACCTTGCCGCCTTCGCGGTAGATCTCGCCGAGATCTTCCATGGTGATCTCGGTGAGCGGGTTGTCTTTGTGAACGTAGATGGCGAGGCCGTCGTATCCGACGAGAAACTCCTTCGGTTCCTTGCCCGTCGCCTTCTTCGCCTTTTCGATTTCTTCAGGCTCGATCTGCCGACTGGAATTGGCGATCTCGGCCGTCCCGTTGATGAGGGCGGCCATGCCGACGCCCGACCCTCCGCCCGACACCTCGACGGAGACTGCCGGTGCGATCTGGCCGTATTCCTCGGCCCAAGCTTGGGCGAGGTTCACCATCGTGTCCGAGCCGATGTTTTGAATCGCTTGTTTCTTCGTATTGGTGGCGCCCGGCGCGGCAGCGCCCGACGAGGAAGGGGGGGCTCCGCCGCCGTTGTCACCTTTGTTGCAGCCGGCCGCGCTGCAAGCCGCGGCCAGCGTGACCGCGCAAAGGAGGCGGGTACTGAAGAGCGTTCGCATGTCGATTGAGCCTTTCGTCAAACAGTGAGGTCTCCGAGAATCGCTTCGACCAGATCGCGCAGATGAGCGTGTAGAAATTCGTAGGTTTCCTCGTAAGCGGCTTTGACCTCAAAAGGAGTGCCCTTCACCGTCGATGGATCGCGAACGCTCCAATCGAGGCAAACGACTTTGGTCGGCGGATCGGGGAACGCCTGGCGCGCCTCTTCCGACAGCGCGACGATCACCTGAAAATGTTCGATGTTCGGCACCTGTGCGACGGCGCGTGGCGCTTGGCGGCTTAGCTCGACGCCTTTGTCGCGAAGAAAAGACACCGTCCCCGGGTCGAGCTCTTTCGGATCCAGTCCGGCGCTGGCAAACACGAACTTCGGCTGGTTCAGCGCGCGACCGACAGCTTCGGCGAGCTGGCTGCGGCAGGAGTTGTGCTGATCGACGAAGAGGACGCGAAACACGTCGGTGCCGGGGTGCTTGGTGTATTCGCCCGTGTACGCATAGAGCGCTTCTTGGCAGATGCTCATGGCCTGATCGGCGACCCGCTCGAAGCGGTTGATGATGTTCATGAACGGCATGAGCACTTCGACCGGAAGCTTTCCCTCCTGCAGTCCCCGCACGAGCTCCGCGTTCGACTTGTGTCGCAAGCGGTCGACCGCCTCCTCCGCCGCCATCGCTTTGCGCGCCAGCTCGGGGTCTTGATTGACGAAGGCGCTCACCGAGTCGTGCAGCATCGGAATGGCCAGGTTGGCGATCTCGGCGATTCGCTCGCTCGGAAGTGGGAGCGAATCGGACCCGCACACGTTGAGGATCTGTCGGGCGATGCTTTCCGCGTAGTCCCCCACCCGCTCGAGCTCGAGGTTGATTTTGATGGTGGCGTAGGCAAAGCGAAGCGTTCCAGCTACCGGCTGCTGGCACACGATGAACTCCAGACAGAGCCGATCGATTTCTTTCTCGAGCTCGTCGATGCGCTGGTCACGCAAGATGACCGAATAGGCGAGCTGTCGATTACGCTCGCCGAGCGCCCGCAGGCATCGCTTCAGCGCCCGTTCGGCCAACGCCCCCATCTCCGTCACCTTGCGGCGGATTCGGTCGATGTCGCGCTGGAGCGATTCCTCGTAGTGCTTGTTCATTTAGAGCTCGGACTCGACGAACTCTAACGATCGGTTTGTGCCAATTGCGTGACAGCCGCGCGACATTTCTCCGGGCGGCTAGCACGCCTCGCCGTCGTTGCGCCCGCGACACGAGCGCTGCGCGTCGGTTCGAGCGGACCTCTCGCGCCGCGTTTCGATCAGACGGGAGGCGGGGGACAGATGCAGATGACGCAGCACGGAGGTGCTGCCGGCGTCATGCTCGCACCTGAGCAGGGACAGCATGGCTTGACCGGCGGGCACCCTGAATCGAAGGTCGGTCCTGCGTCGTTGCCGGACCCCGTTCCGCCTGTGCCGCCGCCACCGGTTCCGCCGCCGGTCCCGCCCGTACCCCCGGTCGTAGTGCCGCCGGTGCCGCCAGTGGCGACGCCGCCCGTCCCACCTGTGCCCGATGTTCCACCATTGCCGCCGCCACCGGTGCCGCCGGCCATCGCGCCGCCGCTGCCACCGGCGCCCGACGCGCCGCCCGTCCCGGATCCGTCGCCGCCCGTGGGCGCATCACCTTCCGAGCTCGCATCACGCGAGCCGGCGCCGCCACCGGTCGTTCCGCCTTTGCCCGACGAACCGCCGCCGTCGATCGCGCCGCCTGCCGAACCACCGCTGCCAGCGGTCGAACCGCCGTTGCCAGCGTGCGAGCCGCCCGCGCCGGATGCAGCGCCCGATCCGCCCGCGCCGCCGCTGCCCGTCGTGCCACCGGTAGCCGTCGTGCCGCCCGTGCCTGTGGCGCCGCCGCTGCCCGTCGCGCCGCCCGTGCCCGTCGCGCCACCCGCGCCCGTCGTCGCGCCGCCGCTCCCCGTCGCGCCGCCCGTGCCGGCCGCGCCACCACCGCCCGTCGCGCCACCCGTCGCAGAACCGTCTGCCTTGCCCGCTGCGCCCGCGCCACCGCCGACGCCTGATGAGCCGCCCGAGCCACCGCGGCCGGCGGCATTCGCCGTCCCCGCGCTGCCCGCGGTGCCACCCGATGGGCCCTCATCGACCGAAAAGGCATCTCCACCACACGCGCTCGCCCAGACCACCGCAGACGCGCAAGCTACACCGACGAACCAGCTACGACCCATTTGCTCCTCTAAGAATCGAGTACGACACCAATACCAACAGCCTATCAACGACCCCTCTTACTCGCAACGAAGGGCGGCCACGTCAGCAGAGGGTCGCGCCGTGAGCACGCGCACCGACTGCACCATGGGCGCCCAAGGTAGCGCCCTTACGGGGGAACGTAGGGCGCTTGGTTACCTACGACTCGCGCGCACGGCGTCCACCATGGCGCGTGCAGCGAACGCGCCGCCTGGCTCCATCCAAACGCTGCGGATGGCGGCGACGCCGAACGCTCCCGCGCTCGTGCATGCCATCACGCGCTCGACGTCGATGCCTCCCAGCGCATAAAGAAGGACGTTCGCGGCGCTTCTGCGCGCATCGACCACCAGCTGCGGACCGCGCGCCGCGCCTTTACCCGGCGTGGCGAAGATGGGCGCCACGAGCGCAGCCGTCGCCCCACCCCGCGCAGCCGTTTCGACATCGCCTACCTCGTGAGCGGCGATGGACAGGAAAATGCCTGCGCCAAACAGGCGCCGAGCATCGGCGATATCGACCGAGCGCGTACCGAGGTGAACGCCCTCGGCGTCGACGGCGCGTGCGATATCGAGACGATCGTTGACGACGAGCGGAGCGCGGTAACGAGCGCATACGGCGTGAAGTCGTTCTGCGAGCGCGACCAGCGCGCGACCCGGACGCCGTCGATCGCGCAGCTGGAGCGCGGTGGACCCCGGGGGGACCGAGGCCAGAATGCGCGTGGCCCTCGACTCCATCTCCTCGTCGGAGAGAGCGTCGTCGGTGATCACGATGAGATCAGGCGGTGTCACGGGCCGTTGCCATCGGCGGCATCGGCGCCGAGGTCGACCCGCGCCGCGGTCGCGTAACGGCTCGCCGGATAGCGTGCGACGATGTATCGGAGCGTCGTGCGGTACCCCGCATCGTCACCGTCCGCCCTCATTTTCTGCGCCAGACCGTAGAGCGCTTCGCCCGGCGTTTCTTCGCGTAGCGAGCGCTCCGGCGACTTGCCGCATTGGTAGGGCGCGTACGCGAGCGCGCCCGCCAAGAGCAGCGCGGTGCCGCGACGTCCAATCATCCGATGAGCCCTGACTCGGGGCTGGAAGCCGTGGCGTAGAGCTTGCGCGGAATGCGGCCGGCAAGAAATGCCTTACGGCCCGCGACGACGGCGCCGCGCATCGCCTCGGCCATCATGATCGGATGCTTGGCGCCCGCGATGGCGGTGTTCATGAGCACGCCGTGACAGCCGAGCTCCATGGCCACGGCGGCGTCACTGGCCGTGCCCACCCCGGCGTCGACGATGACCGGAACTTTGGCGTGCTCGAGAATGATCGCCAGGTTGTACGGGTTGCGAATACCGAGCCCCGACCCGATGGGCGCCGCGAGCGGCATCACCGCCGCGCACCCCATGTCTTCGAGCTTGCGACAGACGATGGGGTCGTCGATGCAGTACGGGAGCACGGTGAACCCCTCCGCGACCAGGATCTTGGCCGCGGCGAGCGTCTGCTCGTTGTCCGGAAAAAGCGTCTTCATGTCGCCGATGACTTCGAGCTTGACGAGATCCGAAAGACCGAGCTCGCGCGCCAAACGACAAGTGCGCACGGCTTCGTCGGCCGTCGCGCAACCCGCGGTGTTGGGCAAGAGCTTGAAATTGCCGCCGGTGAGGAGCGACATCAGCGACCCTTCGCCGCGCTCCTGCAGGTTGACCCGCCGGAGCGCGACAGTGACGAGCTCAGCGCCGGAAGCAGCGATCGCGCGAGCCGTCTCATCGACGTCCTTGTACTTGCCGGTCCCTACGATGAGACGCGATTGAAAGGCGTGTTTACCGATGCGAAGAACGTCGTCGCCCATGCGCCAGGCTTAGCAAAGGGGCAACGAGCCGGCTAGTGCCCCGCGCCGACCACATCGAAGGCCCGCCGTCGATGCGCGCTTCGAGCATGAATTCCGCAGCTGCGGGCGACACGAAGACGGAGCGACCAAGCCGCGCTTCGAACTCCTTGGCAAGAGCATTAGCGGTGATGCATTCGCGGGCGCCATCGCCGCGGCATAGGTGGGATCGTCGTTCGCAGCCTGGCCGATGGTGGGCCCAAATCGCGATCGAGGTGACCCAACGGGCGCATCGCACCAACGCCCGCACGCAAGTTTTCATGGACGCGCGCCATCATACCCGTTCGTGCGCGATCGCGGTCAACGTCTCGGGGCGACGTCCGCGGCTGGCGCTCGCTTTCCAGCGCCGATGCATCCAGAGCCATTGCGCGGGATGCTCCTCTACGAAACGCTCGAGCGCGAGGTTCAGGGCGCGCGTGGCTTCCTCGATCCAAGTTGACGACGCGCGAGACGGCGGCTCGAGGATCAGCGGCACGTCGAGGCAGTGCCGGCCGTCCGACAAGCGACGGCCGAGCGCCAAGACGAGCGGCGCTCCGGTTCGCGCCGCCAACACCGCGGGCGTCATGTCGCAACGCGCGCGCTGTCCCAAGAAGGAAAGTTCCGTGACGGCAGAACGGCGCTCGGGAACTTGATCGATGGGCAGGACGACGGCGCGACCGCGCCTGAGCGCCTGCACCGCGCGGCCGAATACGCCAGCCCCGTGCAAGAGCTCCATCCCGAACGCCGCGCGGCGCTCTTGCCAAAAACGGTCGAGTGCCGGTACCGAGAGGCGTTTCGTCACGACGCTGACGTCGATGTGATCGCGCGCCAAGGCGCACCCTACGAAGTCCCAGTTGCCGGTATGCGCCGTCGCCACCACGATGCCCCGCGCATGCTGACCGCGCCCCGCGGCGCGCCCGTGCTCGGCGAGGACGGTGCGCGCCTCGTCGCTGAGGATCACCGCTGGCGCAGCTCGCGCGCCTTTGCCGACGAGCCACAAGAATTCGAAGATCGCCGCACCGAGCGACGCGTACATCGCGCGCGCCTTTTCGGGAATGTGCGTCAGCCCGGCGCGGCGCATGGCCGTCTCGACGTGGGCTCGGCGCACGCGCAGGATGCTCCCCACGAAAAGACCCAGTCCCCACCCCGCCCAACGCAACGAGCCCCAAGGCGCACGCGACACACAACGAGCAAAAATTCCGAGCGCGGCTACCCCCGTCGCAACCAGCGAGCGATGCAACGCCGGCTCAGACGAAACCAGCCTTGCGAACGTTGACCGCGGCGGCCTCGGCAGCAGCGGCAAAAATGTCTTCGAGCGCGAGCATGTAAATCTCGCCGCGCGCCGTCCGCGCCCGCAGGAGCCCCGCCTTGACCAGGATCCCTTCCACACGGGCAACGGTCAGCTGGACGCCGTTGTTGGCGGCGTAGAGGGTGAGCCCGCGCCCGTCCGGGAACGTGGACCAGCCGTCCTTGTCCGACTTGGCCGAAATCAGCTCCAGAATGGCCGCGAGGTGCTCCTGTGTCATGGCGTCTCCGTCTGCGCCCCGGTCGCCAATTTTGGGCCCCGTCGACGCTCGATGGAGGGTACGCCTCACGGGCCCGCGCGCAAACGAAAATCTGGGCGCTTCGCGCTTCGGTCGAGTAAGAATCATTCTCACGTGAGCGAACCCAGCCGCAACTTCGCGCGCGATGAGCACATCGTCGTCGACCACCTCTCCAAGAGCTTCGGCGCGAAAGACGTGCTGCGCGACATCAGCCTCGTCGTCCCCCGCGGCAAGACGACGGTCATCTTGGGTGGCTCGGGCGCGGGCAAAACGACGCTGCTGCGCATTCTCATCGCCCTCGAACGTCCCACTTCCGGGCACATCTTCGTCGACGGCGAAGACCTGGTCGGCAAGAACGACCTCGAGCTCAACCAGATCCGGCAAAAGTTCGGAATGGTGTTTCAGTATGCCGCCCTGCTCGACTCGCTCAGCGTGATGGAGAACGTCGCCTTCCCACTGCGCGAGCACACGAAGATGAGCGACAAAGATGTCCGCGCCGCAGTCACGGAAAAACTCGAAATCCTCGGTCTTCGCGGCACCGAGAAGCTCTTTCCCTCCGAGCTTTCGGGCGGCATGCGCAAGCGCGTCGGCCTCGCGCGCGCCCTCATGCTAAAGCCCGCCATTCTCATCTACGACGAGCCGACCAGCGGCCTCGACCCGACCACCTCGCGCATGGTCGACGACCTCATCGAACAAATGCGCGAGATGTTCCAAGTGACCAACGTCGTCATCTCGCACGACATGACGAGCGCCTTTCGCATTGCCCACCGCGCATATTTGCTGGTCGACGGGCGCATTGCAGCAGCGGGCACGCCCGACGAGATCCTTCAGTCGAGCGCGGACACGCGAAAATTCATCGACGCGTCGGGCGTGGACGTGGGCCGGATATCGCGGCCGCCGGGGTGAGCTCGGCGGCTCGTCACGAAAACGCGCGCGCCGCCTCGTCCAATCGCACGAACTTGTGGCCCGCATCGCGCAGGGTGTCGACGACGGCCGTCAGCGCGGCGAGCTTGCGCTCATGCGGAATGCGCACATCGTGCTGAAATTTAAGCAGACGCTCGAGCCCGTCGTTCATGTCGAGAACGTCGATGGCGTGTAGCTCCAAATTGACGAGCGGCTCGCCCGCCACCGCGCGCGCGAGTTGCCGGGCAATGACAGGCCCCGCCAACGTGAGGGAAGTGCCGATGAACGGCAGCCGCGGACCGCGCGTCACCTGAATCGGCAGCTCGAGAAGCCCGCCGCCTTGTTTCCAATATGGGTGGCCAATGCGATAAGGCCGCGTCGGCGCCGTCAACACACGCGGCGTGTCGAGAACGGAGTGCGAGCGCCTTCCGCGCAGCCGGATGGCGGAAATGGCCGCGCCTTTGGCGGCCCAGTACACGGGACACGGAAAGACGGATGAGTCGTAAAGAAAACCGCCATGCTCGACCAGACCGAGCAGCTCGTCGGTGACGGTGTACCCGGGCGCGCGAAAGCCGACCGGACGACGGCCCGTGGCGCGCTCGATGGCCTCTTGCGCAAACTCGATCTCGTTGCGCATGGTGGCGCCGTCGAGGCGCGTGAGATCGTAGCGATGCCCGAAGGTATGGTTACCGAGCTCGTGCCCGGCGTCGGCCAGGGCGCGCAGCTTGGCACCGTTCTCCTTGCGCTCCAACGTCGAGCCAATCACGAACAGCGTGAGGGGCACGCCGAGCGATCGCGCAAATTCGGCGAGCCGCTCGAGAGCGATGTCGAATACCGCGTTGGCGGAGGCGTCTCCCGCCGTGTCGAGGCCGTGGATCTGGTGGTAAAACGGAATCTCGTCGAGATCGACCGAGATGGCGCAGAGCTTGGCCCCCGTTTCGCTCTGCGCCTCGTTCACCGTTTAGACCCCGGCCATCTTCGCCACTTCCGCGGCGAAGTCGTCGGTGCGCTTCTCGATGCCCTCGCCGCGCTCGAACCGCACGAAGCGCTTCAGCTCGATGGTGCCGCCCGTTTCCTTGGCGAGCTGCGCGCGCACTTGGTCGATGGTCGATCCGGGCACGAGGACCGACTCCTGGTCCAAGAGGCAAATCTCCGTGTACCACTTGTTGAGCTTGCCCTCGATGATCTTGGGCCACGCCGCTTCGGGCTTGGGCTTCGCCTCTTCCCGCAGCTGCGCTACGTAGATCTCGCGCTGCTTGTCGTTGGCGTCCTTGGGGACCTCGGCGCGCGTGAGGTAGAGCGGGTTCATGGCGGCGATCTGCATGGCGGCATCGTCGATGAACTTCTTGAACTCGGGGCGCTCCTCGACGTCGCGCGAGCTCGCGGCCGTCTCGAGCAAGACGCCGATCTTGCCGCCGAGGTGCACGTAGGAATGGACGGCGCCGGCGGGGGTCGACAGATCGAGGCGCGCAAAACGTCGAACGGTGATTTTCTCACCGATCTGGGCGACGAGCTCGCCGAGAACTTCGCCCACCGTCTTTTCGGTGCCTGGATACTTGTGCTCCTCGAGGTTGGCGCCGTGCTTGGCATTGGCGGCGACCTTGACGACCTCGCCGACGAATGCCTTGAATTTCTCGTTGCGGGCGGCGAAATCGGTTTGGATGTTCACTTCGACGATGACGCCGCTGCGGGCATCGGGGGCAACGTAGGCGCGCACTTCGCCCTCCGACGCGACCGCGCCGGCGCGTTTGGCGCTCTTGGCGAGCCCCTTCTTGAGGATGATCTCGACGGCTTTCTCCGTATCGCCTTCGGCTTCGACGAGCGCGTTCTTGCAGTCGGCCATGCCGGCCTGGGTTCGCTCGCGAAGCTCTTTGACGAGCTGGGGGGTAATCGCTGCCATGGACGTGTTCTCCTGAGTGGGGACGAAATTGCGGGCGGCCTGCGCAAAGCGCAAGCCTCGGGCCGGCGCGCCCCCCTCGCGGGGGGCTCGAGCCGGGCGGATTAGTTGGTCGAGCGAGCGGAGCGGGTACGGGGACCGGCGTAGATCGTTGTATCGTCGCGCTGCGGCGGGCGGCCCGCCAGGTTGTCCTTGCGGCGCTGGGACCCTTCGACGCACGCGTCGGCGACGCGGCCCGTGATGAGCTTGATCGAACGAATGGCGTCGTCGTTACCCGGGATGATGAAGTCGATGAGATCGGGATCGCAGTTGGTGTCGGTAATGGCGATGAGCGGGATGTTCAGCTTGCGCGCTTCACTGACGGCAATCTGCTCCTGGTGCGGATCGATGATGAACACGGCGTGCGGCAGCGAGCCCATGCTCTTCAGCCCGCCCAAGTACTTCTCGAGTCGCTCGCGCTCCTTTTCGAGGCGCGACACCTCTTTTTTGGGCAGCTGCTCGTAGGTGCCATCGTCCTTCATGCGTTCGAGCGCGCGCAGACGATCGAGACCCTGCTTGATGGTGCGGAAGTTGGTGAGGGTGCCGCCGAGCCAGCGGTTCGTCACGAAATACATCCCGGCGCGCTGCGCCTCTTCGATGACGATGTCCTGCGCCTGGCGCTTGGTGCCGACGAAGAGAATATGGCCGCCGCGTCCCACCGTCTCGACGATGAAGTCGTAGGCGCGCTTGAACATGCGGGCGGTCTGGTCGAGATCGATGATGTGGATCCCGTTGCGCGCGCCATAGATGAAGGGGCGCATGCGGGGATTCCAGCGCTTGGTCTGGTGCCCGAAGTGCACGCCCGCTTCGATGAGCGAGCGGAGCGGGAGGGGCAAATCACCGGGGGCCCTGGGGGCCGGAGGGGCTTCTACTACGGGAACTTCGGTCGTCACGTCGGACATGAGATGCGCTCCTTTCGGTTAGGCCGCCGCTCTCCCCTCCGAACCAACCGCCCCTGCGCACGAAACGTGCGGATGAGCGGCACCGGGCCCGAAGATTGCGCTGATGGAGAACGTGTGGAATTTCGGGGCCCGTTCCCCGCAAAACGCGAAGAAGCAGTCCCCGTGGTTGGGGTTGGGACGCGAAGGGTACGCGCCACCCCGCGAAAGTCAACCGCCGCCCGGGTGAGTCGTGACGCGAGCGCCACGGCCGAAGCGAGCGGCGAGCACTCCGCGCTAATCACAAAACTTCGGCTGTGACACATCTTTCGCACCTGTGATCCCTTTTGGCCCCAACGGCCTACAGGAGGGTTGGGCGCGAGTAGTTCACCTTTTTTTCCTATTTTCGCGGTGCGAATTTTCGCGCCGAGGGCGCGCGAGCCATGACCCGACCTTCCCTGCTTCGATTCGTGCAGCACTGGTTCCTGTTTCTCACCTTGGCGGTCATCGCGATCGCCTGCGGTGGTCGAAGCGACGAGGGTTTGCTCCCGCCCGACAACGACGCGAGCATCGACGGCGCGAGCCGCGGTGACGGCGGCGCGAATCGAGACGGCGCCGGAGGCGCAGACGGATCGATCGACGGCGTGATCGTTCTGCCCGACGGCGCGATCGTGCTCCCCGATGGCGCTCGCATCGACGGCGCGGGCGGAGCAGGCGGCGGCACCGGGCCAGGCGACGGCGGCGGCGGACGGCTTCCCGATGGCGGAACCACGGCCACCCTCGTCCGCATCACGCTCGACCCGCCCATGGTGACGCTCGGCATTGCGACGAGCCAGACGCTCAAAGTCACGGGCGTCTACTCGGACGGCACCAGCGCCGACATCACCCAGCAAGGCATCACCTTCGCCTCGAACGCCGTCGGAACTGCCACGGTGAGCGGTGCGGGCGTTGTCACGGCCGTCGCAGGGGGAATGACCACCGTCACCGCCACGCGCCAACCGGAAAATCTGACGGCGACGGCTTCGATCGT
The DNA here is from genome assembly GCA_035318505.1 of Polyangiaceae bacterium. Classification (GTDB taxonomy): domain Bacteria; phylum Myxococcota_A; class Polyangia; order Polyangiales; family Polyangiaceae; genus DASWDH01. Next base: position 42,157 of record DATHEQ010000050.1, read on the forward strand.
GGTGACCTCGGCGATGGTGCGGACCATCGAGGTCACGCCGCTCACGCAGACGATCGGTGTAGGCGGAACCGTCAATTTCACGGCGACTGCCACGCTCAGCGACGGATCGCATCAAGACGTGACCAACAGCGTCACGTGGAGCTCCAGCGATATGGCCGTCGCGTCGATCTCGGGCGGAGGTCTCGCAAGGGGCGTCGCCGCTGGGATGGCGACCGTCAAAGCGACCATGCCGGTGGGCGGCGTTTCTGGATCGGCCACCCTCACCGTCACCGCGTCGCCGCTCGTATCGATCGCGATCACGCCGCCGAATCCCATTCTGCCCATTGGCGTGAGCTTCACTTTCAAGGCCACGGCGACTTACGCCAACGGCATGACCGGCGACGTCACGAACTCGGTTTTGTGGAGCTCGAGCAACCCGGCGGTCGGCACGATCGGCGCTGCGAACGGCACCGGCACCACGCTCGCCGCGGGCGCATCGATGATTACCGCGTCGCTCACGCAGGGCGGCATGATGGTCGCGGGAACGACCAACCTCACCGTCACTCCGGCCAAGCTGGTGTCGATCACCGTGGCCCCGGCCATGAACACCGTGATTGTGGGCCTGACAAAGCAGCTCACCGCGACGGGTCGTTTCGACAACAACACGTCGCTCGACATCACGCAGAGCGCGTCGTGGTCCTCCAGCAACGCAACCTCCGCCTTCGTATCGACGGCGGCGGGCAGCCAAGGACTCGTCTCCGGGCTTGCCGCGGGGATGGCCACGATCACCGCCACGATGAACGGTATCAACGGCACTGCCACCGTGACGGTCGTCGACGCCAAGCTCGTCAGCATCACCATTGCCCCGGCGGCGCCGTCCGTTCCGCTCGGCGCGACCGTCCCGCTCACCGCGAGCGGCACCTACGACACCGGGCTCATGGCAGACGTGACGTCGCTCGTCACCTGGTCCACGGATGCCGCCGCCATCGCGACCATCAGCAACGCGGCGGGCACGAATGGCCAGATCAAGGGCGCCACCCTCGGCATGACCGTCGCACGCGCCGTGTCGGGCGCCATCAGCGCCCAGGTCCCGGTCACCGTCACCGCGGCCGTACCGCAATCGATCGAGGTTGCGCCGGCCAACCCCAGCATCCAGGTCACGCGTACGCAGCAGATGAGCGCAATAGCGGTCTACAGCGACGCCTCCCGCGTCGATGTCACCACCCAAGCCGCTTGGACCACTGGCCGCGCGGCGACCGCGACGATCAGCAACGGCGCGGGTACGCAAGGCCTCCTCACCGCCGTGGCAGTGGGGACCACCAGCGTCACTGCGACCTGGTCGGGCCTCATGGGCACCACCAACGTCACGGTGACGCCCGCCATCCCGACTGGAATCACCGTCACACCCTTCACCGCGACGATCAACACCGGCGGCACGCAGGCCTACACCGCGGTCGTCATCTACGACATCGGCACGCAAGCCACCGTCACCGGGCAATGCATGTGGACGAGCTCGGATGTGGCCGTCGCGACGATCATGCTCGGCGGCGGCGGCGGAGGTGGCGGTGGTAACGCGACCGCCACCGGCCGTGGCGGCGGCATGGTGACCATCACCTGCAATTACACCGGCGCAGGCGTCATGGTGTCGGGCACGGCGCAACTGACCGTCATCGGTCCGACGCTCCCTGTCTCCCTCAACATCACGCCCGACACCGCCGCGGTAACCGTCGGTGGCATGGTGCAATTCACCGCGACCGTCACCAACGACAACGGGACAACCGCCAACGTCACCAACACGTCGACCTGGACCGTCCTATCGGATGCGGGAACGGTTGCCGGCGTCAGCACGACTGGCAACGCGAGAGGACTCGCCACGGGCCTCGCCGCGGGCACCGCGACGATCCAGGCTTCGTATGCGGCGATGGGCGTCACCGTCGTTGGCACGTCAACGTTGACCGTCGAAGGAATGCCGACCGGAGTCACCATCTCGCCCGGCAACGCGAGCATCTTAGTCAGCCAGATGCAGGCCTACACGACGTCCGTGCTCTTTAGCGACGGCTCGTCGCGCACAGTTGCTGCGAACAGCACGGAGATGTTGTGTACATCGAGCGACACGACGGTTGCGACCATTGGCGCCATGGGCAACAACCGGCAAGGCCAATGCCTCGCTCCCGGAACGGTGACATTGACGTGCACCTTCACACCCACCGGGAGCACGACGGGCGTCAATGGAACGACGTCGCTCGAGTGCCTCGACCGAATTCCCACGGGGCTCGAGGTGGTGCCCACGACATCCACGGTTCCGCAGGGTCAGACGGTAACCTACCTCGCGACCGCAAGGTTCAGCGACGGATCGACGCTGAACATCACCACGAGTGCGGAGGCAACCTGGTTGAGCTCGAACGTTGGGATCGCCAACGTGAATAACTCGGGCATGATGAAGGGTCAGGCGACTACCACGGGACAAGGAACGGTCACCATCACCGTCACCTTCCGCGGTGTCACCGGCACGGCGATGCTCACCGTGGGACCCGTAGCGCCGATCGGCCTCACGATCAGCCCGACGGGTGGCACGTACAACGTCGGCGCGACGGGGCAATACCAAGCCATCCTGCAGATGAGCGACCAAACGAGCATGACCGTCACGGCGATGTGCAATTGGACCGCCAGCCCACCAGCGGCTGATGGTGGAATGCCTGTCGCTACCGTGAGCAACGCGGGAGCGACGAAGGGCTTGGTAACCGCCGTTTCAATGGGCAGCTCGACGATCACGGCGACGTACACGGGCACAGCCGGCTCGGTCTCGCCAGCGACCGTCAGAATCACAGTAGAGTAGGCAGTATCGCCGGTTGCGTCGAGCGGGTGGCAATCTGGGAGCGATGGCTCCCAGGGTGCCCCTCGCGTCACGCCACGTACGCAGTCGGTTCGACGTCAAGCGTTGGTCCGCCGTTGACGTGCTGATCGCACGGGAGGGACAGGCGCAGCTGGACATGGCGAGCGGCGTGAGGCTGCGTGATGATGCCGTACCGAGCTGACCGCTAGCTACCGAGCGCCCGCATTGCGCCACCGGCTAGTGAGTACCACTAGCTGCCGAGCGCCCGCATTGCGCCACCGGCTAGTGAGTACCACGCACGAGTGGCACTTTCCGCAGCGCAGCGAGCCCTGCCTGAAGGGGGCCGCCCGGCGCGATCGGCGACGAGCAATTCGTCACGGTGCCCTCGCGCAGCTGACGGTTACTACCTTCACCCGCACTGCTCGCGCCCCATGGTCTTAAACGCTCGCGCACCGCCATAGCGTAGTGAGACGTGGTCCCGATGTAGATCCGATCGCGCCAGGGGGCTCCCTTTGCGCCGATCCGGTGATTCAACAAATCCGGCGGTACTTCCACGTAACCCGGTGCGTGTGGACCCGCAGTGCGATGATTTCGGCCGACAGTAGTCAATCAGTCGCTCGAAAAAGACCACCTCGTTGACGTACGCGCACACGCCAGTCAGCGGATCGCCGGTCGGCGGTACAGCGCCCGTTTCAGTATGTCACGTACACCGAAACGGGCGGTACGCTCACTGCACCGGTCGCCTTCACGATAGCGAAGCGTGCCGGCGAACGTGCGTCCGCCCTGTCGCGGCGATCGGACATCGCGGACTATTCGCTGCTTCACACAGTTTCGTCGCGGAGCCGCGCATGCGCTGGGCGACAAAGAGACGGTCTGCTCAATGCGGGCAGAAAGACGGCAGCATCGTCGGAGCTGTCTTCACATCCTTCGTACCGTCTCCAATTTGACCGTAGTCGTTGGACCCCCAGCAGCGGACATCACCTGGACCAACGACCGCGCAAGTGTGCTCCATGCTGGCCGCAACAGCGCTGACACCCGTCAGGACCTCGAAGGTTGTATCAGAACGATTCGCCGCGGAACCGGCACCGAGCGCCTTTCCCCAGCAGCGCAGTGCGCCCGACGAAAGGAGCGCGCAGGTATGGTACCAACCAGCGGTAATCGCTCGAACTCCGGAGAGCACGTCCGCAGTCGGCGGGACCAGAACCGTCGTGGTTGTCTGACCGTCACCGAGTTGGCCGAACGAGGAGTTTCCCCAACACCGAACGCCTCCGCCAAGGAGCAGCGCGCACGTGTGAAGCCTGCCAGCGGCGATGGCCTCGGCGATGGAGAGGTTCTGGATGTCGGCTGTCGGAGGCGTTGTAAGGTCTACCGATGTGTTGTCACCGATTCCGAGTGCGCCGTTACTGCTCTCACCCCAGCATCGAACGCCGCCCGACTTGAGTATGACGCAACTGTGCAGGGTACCGGCGGAAACGGCGGCGACGCCACCGGGCAGATTCACAATGTCAGAGGTCGGAGGCAGCAGGCGATTGGCGTACAGACCATCGCCGAGCTGCCCACTTTCGTTACCTCCCCAGCAGCGAACGCTCTGCACGTTCAACAGTGCGCATGTGTGGCCCCCACCGGCAGCCAGTCCGCGGACGCCTCCGGCAAGGTTCGCGATATCCGAAGAAGGCGGAGAAAAAACGTCGTCAATGGTTCCGGTGCCCAGCGCGCCGGACGGGCCCCAGCCCCAGCACCGAGCGCCACCACTATTGAGCAAGGCGCAGGTAAACAAGCCTCCGGCGGCGATCGCTTTCACGTCGGAGATGACATCCGATGTCGGCGGCGATAGGCGCTCGACCTGCGAACCATCGCCCAGCTGGCCGTACGAATTATTTCCCCAGCAGCGGACGCCCCCCGTGTTGAGCAATACGCAGCTGTGATAATGCCCCAAGGCGAGCTGCTTGACGGTGAAGTCCTTACACGAAACGCTGTTCTTTCCAGGGTCGCAACCGTAGGCGTTGCACGAACCGCAGCTCGCGCCTGGTTTCGCGGCGAGAGCGCCACATCCGCCACATTCATTGGTATCTCCATTTTCACAGACCAAGGAGCTCTTATCGGCAGTGCAGACGTACGTTCCGCATTGGCCGCACGGCTTGTTGGGCTCGCCGATCAACGCTCCACATCCGCCGCACGCGTTGAGAACGCATCCATCGGACGCGTCGTTGGGTGGCGCAATTGCGTCAGTGGGTCCTCCCCCATCGGTAGAACCCGAATTGCCGCCGTTGCCACCGCTTGAGCCCGCAGCACCGCCTGACCCCCCCGTTCCGGCGTCCGCCGCACCCGCACCGCCAGCCCCCGCAGCCCCGCCTCCGCCGGTTCCCGCAGTACCGCCCGCACCCGCGGTTCCACGCGAATCGCGAGCATCTGCGAGACCGCCGGCGTCTTTGACGCCACCAGCCCCCCCCTGCCCAGCGTCGAGCACGCCACCTGTGCCGCCTGTGCCTCCCCTCCCCGTCGAACCTCCAGTCCCGCCTGAGCCGGAACCAGCACCATCCCGTCCACCTTCCGCCTTGCCTTCCCCGTCTGAAGACTCATCTGCATCCAGCCGGCTTGAGTCCTCATTGGAACTCGCGTCGCGAGCGATCGGTGGGCACGTGGCTGTCTCGGCGCAATTCCCTTCGGAACTGCACCTGAGGTTCATCGTGGCCGTCAACAACGCAGCAGCAGGAAACCAGAGCCGCGACACCTGCGTGGTGCTCATGAACGAGAGCAGCGCATCGGCGGTGACTCTCCTACGGAGGGGACCGCGTGCTGGGCGTGCTCCGGCGTGCGGGAACTTGTTCATGATCGGCAACCTTTCCGCGCGAGATCGCGCATTCCAGTGCAAGGAAATAGAAATGTGCAGAAGCGAAACGCGTGTCAGGGGCTCGGTTGCACAAGGCGCTTACCCAACTTCAGCTCCCCTGTCGACGGATGAAGGAGAGAGTTTCGTCGAAAAGACACTCTTCAGCGTCAGCATCACCGCGGCGCGCTGCGTTTCGGCGGAGTCGCCGGTTCGCGACAACGATCGTTGCCAAGTGGCATCCGGCAACGGTCAACCAACGAGCTCCGGACGAAGCTGGACAGAATATTCGCGCTCGAATCTGAAGACGGCCAGATGATTGGGGCATTCTTGCCACGCCACCATTCGACGAAGCAGTCTCGAGTCGGCAGCTCGCTCGCGTAGCCACCATTGTCGGCACGATTGCCGCTCGCAATTCATAGTCGCGAATGCGATCGCCGAGATCGACCGGCTGCACGAATGGCGTCGCTAATTGCGCGCCGAACCTTGCTATGGTTCGGGGGCGTCGCTTCGCGACGAAGGCGGCGTCGGTTTAAGGCGGCGGTCGGCGCGGAACGGGGCTCGATGCGGGCGGGGCCGAGCCGCTGAGAGCGGCGAGGACGGGGACAGAGATGGTCAGCGATTGCCCATTGGGCTTGACGATCAGTTTCGTCTCCCACGGCGTCCTGTTCGGCGCGGACACGGTGATTTGATGCTCGCCCGGATCGACGGGGACGGCCACACCCCATTGCGGCTGACCGACGAGATTTCCGTCTCGCTTCACTTCGAGGCCCGCCGTGGCCTCCCCCGCTGGCACGTTGATCACGATTTTCGGGACCAGGGGAAGGAGCTTTGACGCTAGCTCACGAGCAAAGCGCGCACGCTCGAGCTGATTTCCTGCACTGGCGGTCGTCATCGCTTCGATAAACTTGGTCCAGGCAGTAGCGATTCTACCCTGGCGCTCAAAACAGACAGCGAGGTTGAGAAGCGTGCCGCTCCCAGGGTCGAGTCTTTGGCTCTCTTGGAGTTTTGGACAAGCTTCGGCAAACTTGCCCTGGGCCATGAGGCGCTTACCTTCATCGAAAAGAGCCCGAGCGGTCGTGCTGTCGGACGCTGAACGCTGCGCGTGTGCACCCGACACTCGAAGCGCTGGAGCCATTGCGAGCACGAGGATCAACCCGACTCGAGGACGCCATCGTCGCGACTCTCGAAGATTCGAACCATCTCTAGGCATCGTCGGCATTGCACTCTCTTGCGTCGTCCAACGCGCTCGACAAAGGCGCGGACACCAGAACCGCGGCGGTCGCCGCTATGTCAGCGCGCGGCGCTCTTTTTGGCGTCTTCGCCCGAACCGCCGCCCGAGAATGCCGGGAGAAAACAGCCGATCGAGAGAATCGCCGAAAGGGTCGGCACACTAGCGGGTTTCGGCTGCCCGGTTTCGATGGTGTCCGAGCGCAGCATGCCGTCGACGCCGATCCACGCGTCGAGCGGTCCGGTAGCGAGGCTCGCGCGCGCGCCGAGCGAGGCCGTCGCCGCCCACGTCCAGACCCCTTGCGTGCCGCTGATGTCGCGCGATGCGGCGAGACGTTCCGCTCCGAAGAGCATCATGACGCCGAGCCCTGTGCGCGTTTGGTAAGGGGCACCATATGCGAGCCCTACTTGCAAATCGAAGGTCATCATCTGCCCCGATCCCGGGCCCACGGCGAACCTCGCACCCTCGCTGATGACGACGGAGAGCTTGCGCCCGAGCCCGACACCTACGTCGAGGCGCGGTCCCATGCCTGCCGTGTACGCGCCCGACCAAAATTCGGTGAGCAGGGCCAATCCCACGCCGCCTTCGAGATCGATACCCGAGCTGCGTTCGAAAGGCTCGCCGCGTGGGGGCACCTCGTCGGGCGGAATCTCCGCGCTCGGCGCCTTGGAAGCTGCCGCCCCTTCCGGCCCAGTGGCTGACGACTCGCCCGAGGCCGATCCCCCGGACGAACCGGCGCGCTTGGCCCGCGCAATCCGCTCTTCGATGGCGTCGAGCGTGCCTTCGACGATGTTCGTCCGCACGTCGATGGGCGTCTTGCTTGCATCGGTCCAGATAAGCCAGGCACTGGTCGCGTCGCACTCGACGGCGATGGTGGCGCTCTCCATGTCGGCGCTGGTGAGAAAAAGGCGTGCCCGTGCTTCGAGCTCGCCTTTGGCCGCGTCGGAAAGACGCGGGCAGCGGATGTCTACGGTAGCCCCCCAAGCCGAGGACGCCGACGCCGTCAGAAGAGCAAAAACCAAACCACTTCCGGCCCTTGCGATACGCGTCACGCGATGCGACCCCGCCGTTACCGATGGTCGCCCCCCTCTTTTGCCCACTGTTTTTCGGTACATGGCCCTACCAGTCTCCCACGGAACCGCCAGCTTCGGGAACATTCTCGTGGCAAGTTAGTCGCAGGTTCGACCGATCCTGAGCACAGCGTTCGGCAACACACCGTAGTGAGCAACAATTGATGCCGGCATGTCGATTCCGATAAGCCACGAGGCGGTCGCCATTCACGCCCTGCTCGAGCGAGGCGGGGAGGAGTGCGCCCACGCACCTTCCGTCGAGCTCTTGAAGATGCTCTATCGGCAGATGCGCGTCCTGGCCGGACCACGTCCGGACCTCGACGACCTCGTCCAATGCGCGGCCGAGAGGGTTCTTCGCGCGCTGCCGCGGTTCGAGGGTCGATCGGCCCTCTCGACCTTCGTCTACGGCGTCGCGTACCGCACGCTGCTCGGACACGACCGCTGGTACCGCCGGTGGAGCCGCCGATTCAGCCTGGCCGACGATCAAATCGGGGAATCCGAAGACAATGCCGAAAGCACCGAACAAGCTGCCATCCGCGCCCGACGCGCAGCCAGCTTGCATCGCGCGCTCGAGCAGCTTCCTCCTTGCAAACGCGCAGTCATTATTTTGCACGATTTAGAAGGTGTCGAGATGAAAGAGATTGCGACCATCGTGGAGGCCAACGAACGCACGGTTCGTTCGCGTCTCCGAGACGGCCGCAAGAAACTGGCGCAGATCCTGGTAGACGATCCCTTATTTGATCAGGAAGCACCATGAACGACGAACGGCGAAGGCTTTTACTTGCACGAGACACCTGGCGCTCGATGCACCCCACCCAAATGGAAGTGCTGCGCGCCGCCAAGCGGATCGCGACGAGATTTCAACCTCGCACAACGCTGAGCTTCGGACGGCGCGTGCGCATGGTTTCGGGCGCCCTCGCCACCATCGCCGGCATTGCCTATGCGGGCAGCGGCGGCTGGGCGGACATCGCCGGAAGCTTTGGGCGTGGGCCGGGCACACGTGGGCTCGACGACGCTACGACGGCGATAGAATCGCGAACGACGGGACCGCGTGATCCGATGGCGGAGCGCGTGGGCGTCGTACCCGAGCGTTTGGCGGTGGATTCGCCGGCGCCCGCTCCCGCCGAATCGGCGCCCAAGGCCAAGAAGAAACTCGCCCACGGCGGGGCTCACGGCACGGTCAGCCGGCAGCGTCGCGTCGAGAGCGCGGACGGCAAAGGGCTCGTGGCGTCCATCGATCGCGTTGATCCGACCTGGGCCGACGTCAACGCCGCGCTCGGCACCCGTGACGTCAATCGCGCCGAGTCGCTGCTGCTCCAGCTCGCCGACGGCTGGCGCGATGCCGACACGCGCGCCAAGGCGAACCTCGGTCTCGCTCAGCTCGCAGCCGCGCGCGGCGACTGCGAGCGGGCCAGGGTGCTCGCGCTCGGCGTAGCTGCCGCACCCGGCATTGAAATGAAAACGGTACGTCGCGCCCTCGAGCTCGCCGTCCGTTGCGCGCACTAGCGCCGTCGCGCCGGGCCCTTCGCGCCTTTGACGGGCGGCGCTGTCAGCTCGAGCGGCTTGACGAGTCGTTGTTTGTGCGGCTCGGGAGCACCGCGTAGCGCTTTCAACCGGGCAAAACTGGAGGCGGCGGTGATCGGCGGAAGCTCGACGATGCCCGCCGTGTGCTCGAAGCGGACGTCGTTCATGAGCCGCCAAAACGGGTAGAGCCCGATCTGTCCCATCCCGATCTCTTCGTGACGATCGACGCGCTCGCCGAGCGGCCGCTTCGAGTCGTTGAGATGGAAAGCCGCGATCCTCCTTGTCCCGATCTTGGCTTCGAACTCTGCAAAGAAAGCGTCGTATCCAGCCGCCGTGCGAAGGTCGTACCCCGCCGCGAAGAGGTGCTGCGTATCGAGGCACACGCCGAGACGCGCGTGGCCGTCGTCGGTGCGCTCGATGATGCTCGCCATTTGCTCGAGCGACCAGCCCATGGTGCTCCCCGCTCCCGCCGTATTCTCGAGGCAAAGGCGCGTCCGCATTCCCTTGGTTCGCTCGAGGACGAGGCTCAGCCCCTCCGCGATGCGATCGAGCGCTGCGTCTTCCGGTAAGCCGAGGGCGGCCCCCGGATGAAGGGCGATGTTCTCGACACCGAGATCTTCGCAGCGCGCCATCTCTGCGAACACCGTTTCACGCGATCGTTCGAGGATCTCGACTTTGTCGGTACAAAGGTTCACGAGGTAGCTTCCGTGCGCGACGATCGGCCGCCCGCCCCACGCCGCGTGCGCCGCACGGAACGCCGCGATCTGCGCCGGCACGAGCACCGGTTCCTTCCATTGACTGGCGTTCTTGGTGAAGATCTGAATCGCCTCGTCACCGTGCGCCTCAGCGAGAAGGAATGCCTTGTCCAGGCCACCGGCGACCGATTCGTGCGTCCCTAGCAACACGGCGGCAGCATCCCTCGGTGAATCGTGCAGAGCAGGTTCACGGCCACGGCTTAACACGCGCCGGCGACCGCGTCCCGAGCGGAGCGCACGCTCGTTTCGCCACGCGAGCTGCGCAGACGGGCGCAATGGGCTGTGGTATATCGCGCCCCATGCCCACGAAAACCGCAGAGGAGCAGGCACTCCTCGGAGAGCAAGACGTGCGCAACGTCGCCAAGTTGGCGCGGCTCGATCTGCGCGCTGACGAGATCGTCCGCATGGCGGCCGAGCTGTCGGCCATCGTCGGGTACGTGCAGAAACTCGACGAGCTCGACACGAGCGATGTTCCTCCGACGGCGCATGTTCGCCTCGCGCGCGTCGCGCTGCGCCAAGACGTGCCGCGGCCCTGCCTCTCCCACGACGAAGCACTCGCCGAAGCTCCCCGCGTGGCACACGAGGGTTTCGCCGTGCCTGCCTTCGTCGACGACTGAAGTGCACGACCGATGAACTCCTGGCTCGCCCGTCCCATCAGCGACATTGTCGCGGCGGTGACGCGCGGGGACATTTCCGCCGAAGAGATGGCGCGTGCAAGTGTCGCGGCGATCGAAAAGAAAAATCCTTCACTCGGCGCTTTTCTCACGGTCTCCGCGGACATGGCGCTCGAGCAGGCGCGCGCCGTCGACGCCAAACGGGCCCGCGGCGACAAGCTCGGCAAGCTGGCCGGCGTTCCCATCGCGTTGAAAGACGCGCTCTGCACCCGCGGCGTCGCCACCACCTGCGCCTCGAAAATCCTCACCCGCGGCGAACGCGGCTGGCAACCGCCTTACGACGCCACGGTGGTCGCACGCCTCAAGGCGGCCGATGCAGTGCTGCCCGGCAAAGCCAACATGGACGAGTTCGCGATGGGCTCCTCCAACGAAAACAGCGCGTTTTTCCCGTGCAAAAATCCGTGGGATCGATCGCGATCGCCGGGGGGCTCGTCGGGCGGCAGCGCAGTCGCCGTCGCCGCCGCGATGACGTCCGGTGCGCTCGGATCCGACACCGGGGGTTCCATTCGTCAGCCAGCGGCGTTCACGAGCGTCGTCGGCGTCAAACCAACGTATGGGCGCGTCTCGCGCTTCGGACTCGTCGCCTTCGCGTCGAGCCTCGATCAGATTGGTCCCTTCGCGGCCGACGTGCGGGGTGCCGCGCGCGTGCTCGAAGCGATCGCCGGTCACGACGAGAACGACGCCACGAGCCTCACCGACACGGTGGGGGCTTACGAGTCCGCGTGCGACAAGAGCCCGCGCGGCATTCGCATCGGCGTACCCGAGCAATACTTCGCCGAGGGGCTCGACGCCGACGTCGCCATCAGCGTGCGCGCCGCGATCGAGGAGCTCGGCCGCGCCGGATGCGCGATCGTTCCCATCACGCTCCCTCATACGGCTTACGCGGTGGCGACGTACTACATCCTCGCCACGGCCGAAGCCTCCTCGAACCTCGCCCGGTTCGACGGCGTGCGCTTTGGACTTCGCGTCGAAGGCGCACGCGCCACGCTCGCCGACATGTATGGGCAGACGCGCGACGCCGGGTTCGGCGACGAGGTCAAACGGCGCATCATGCTCGGCACGTACGTCCTCTCGGCCGGTTATTACGACGCCTTTTACCTGAAGGCGCAGCGCGTCCGTACCCTCATCCGCCGCGACTTCGAACGAGCGTTCGCGGAGGTCGACGTCATCGCCACGCCGACATCCCCCGTTCCCCCATTCCGCCTCGGTGAGCGCACGAGCGACCCGCTCTCGATGTACCTCGCCGACGTTTACACCTTGCCGGCCAGCTTGGCCGGGCTTCCCGCCTTGAGTCTGCCCTGCGCGCCGACGCCCGCGCGCGACGATCGCCCTCTGCTGCCCGTCGGCTTGCAACTCATGGCCGCACCGCTCGACGAAGAAAGGCTCTTCACGGTGGCCGCCGCGCTCGAAAAAATCTTCCCCGCGCGCTCGCTCCCGCCCGGGGATTGAACGCTGATCACAGCGGCACGGTGGGCAGCGTCTCTCGATGCGCGCTGGGTGGCCAACCCGGTGAGACGAAGGCCTTGCTCGACAGCCCGACGAAAACCGCGCGCAGCGTCCCCTCGCGGTCCGAAGTCCCGCGCACCACGGCATCGCTGCCGATTTGCGCGAGCGTCTGCTGGCCCGTGATGCACTCGAGCACCGCGGTCTCGCGCGGCGCGAGCTTCAGCGACGCCACCGAAATGGCCGCGCGCGGCACGGGGATGATGAGCGCCCCCTCGAGCGGCGCGAGAATCTTCACGAGATCGTCGTAGCTGTAGCCTTCGACGATACCGCGCGCGATGAGCTCCACGGCGTTGAAGGCTTCGGGCATCGTGTCTTCGTCACGGCTCAACGCACCATGGGTGAACGAAAGCGACCCGAACTTCCAGCCGACGAGTTCCACGAAACGGCGCCGCATTTGATCGACCACGGCGCGCACGAGCTCGACGGGACGAAGCACCCCGAGCCCCACCAGGGCGTCCCCCAGGCGCCCGCCATAGCGAGGCGCCAGCGCGAGCCCCATTTCGATTTCCATCGGCAACGCCAAACCGCGCGACACGAGCAGCGATCCCAAAAGCTCTTTCTCGTCGGTCGAGCTGGTGACCGCCGGCACGCCGTCGGTGAAGTACACCTTCTTTTCGAGCTCGCTGTTTTTGACCAGCAAAAGGCCGGTCGAGCGACGCACCGTGAGCGCGAAAAGTCGGCCCGGCAGCTCTCCGGGGCGAAAGGGCGTCACGACGCTCGGCGTATTGGCCGGGGTATCGTCGATGGCCGCGGCAGCCTCTTTGCCGCGGACGGCGGGCCGAGAAAGCTCCACGATTTCTCGCAGCGGCCGAAAGGTTCCGTCGTCGCGAGCGACGAGCGTGTCCCCGACGATGCGACCAGAAGCGAGCAAATTGAGCAGATCGGGAAGCGAAACGGGGCGCGGCACTTCGGGATGCTTCACTCGATAGACGCCCGGATAGGGATCGGTGGGCGGCACCGATTCGCCCGGCTTGCCAATGTTCCGGCGAAAGATCGGCTGCGCGCCAGAGGGTTTGACGGAAACAGCCGGATCACTGCCGGACTTCGGCGTTTGGACGCGCGACGACGCGCCGCCGGGAGCGACCGCCGAGATGACGTGCTCGCCCGACTTGCCCGTGCTTTTCGTGAGCCCGACGCGCTGCAGCCAGTCGACCAAAATCGCCGGCGTGGCCCCGAGGCGGCGACGGCGCGTCACTTCTTCGAGCGCGTCGACGTAGGCGCCGGTGGTGGGGAAACGATCCTCGCGACGGCGAGCGAGCCCGCGGCGCAGAACGGCCATGAGATCGGCTGGAACATGGCGGCCGTAACGCTCGAGCACCGAAATGTCGGCGTCGCGAATTTTGACCAGCACGTCCATCTCGCGCGGTCCGGAAAAGAGCGGCCTCGCCGTGAGGAGCTCGGCCAGCACGATGGCGGACGTGAACTGATCGCTCTTGGCGTCGAGCTCGCGGCCGGTCACCTGCTCGGGCGACATGTAGCCAAGCTTTCCTTTTAGCTGTCCTTGATCGGTCCGACGCTCGAATTCGGCGGCGCGCGCTATGCCGAAATCGCCAAGCTTTACCGCGCCCGACCCGCTGATCAGAATGTTCCCGGGCGATACGTCGCGGTGTACGAGCCCGAGCGAACGCCCTTCTTCGTCGCACGATTCGTGTGCATGGGCGAGACCGCGGCCAACCGACATCGCAATCTGCAACGCCACTTCGGTGGGCACCGGTTCGCCGCGCGCCGCCGCGGCACGAGCGACCTTGGCCGCCGTCGTTCCCTCGACGAGCTCCATCGCCATATAGAGCTCACCGGCCTCTTCTCCGAAATCGAAAACTTGCACCAGGTTCGGATGCGTGAGCTGCGCGCAGAGGCGCGCCTCGTCGATGAACATCGCCACGAATTCGGGATCGGCGGCGAGCTGCGGGAGGATGCGCTTTAGCGCGATGCGCTTGGAGAAACCGTGCGGCCCCTCGCGGCGCGCAATGTAGATTTCGGCCATCCCGCCGGTAGCGAGTTTTTGCAGCAGCTCGTACGGACCCAACCTGGCAGGTGTGGGCGAGTACGGGACCTGCATCGTCTCTCAATCTTGCCTAACCCGAGCGCTTGCCGCAAGAGACGAGCCACGCGACCGATTCGCAGTTTCCGCGCAGAGTCCGCTGGGAAAATGCGCTTCTGCCTACCTCGCCACCAAGCACCTCTCTCGCACGTACCCGTGGCGGCCGCCGCGCGCCGCTTTTCTGCTCATCGTCAAAAGACTGACCGTGTCCGCGGAGACCTAGGAAGCGAATCGGAGTATTGCTTGCCTCGCGGCACCTGCAGGAATAAACCGAGGCTTGGCCCCGGTTGCCAAGGTATTCAGGTTGCGCACCTCATATGACGTCACAGGCGACGACTCAAGCCAAGAGGAGATACTCATGACACGAACGCGAACCACGGCTCGGCGCACCAGCGCGCTCCTTGGGCTTCTTTGCACCGTATTGGCAGCCGCCATGGGGTGTGGTGGTGACAAAAAGCCCGAGCCGCGACCGCCGGCAGCGTACGTCCCGCCTCCCCAGCAGCCCAACCAAGCTGCGCCGCTACCGCCGCCGACGTCGCCCACGGCGAGCTCGATCAGCATCGACGACGCCATTCTCAAAGCTTGCGGTATCGCTGCCCCGAAGGCGCACTTCGCATTCGATTCGGCCAACGTTCAGAGCCAAGACACGAGCACGCTCGACCAAGTCGCCCGCTGCTTCATCAGCGGCCCGCTCAAGGGGCGCACGCTCAAGCTGGTCGGTCACGCCGATCCGCGCGGTGAGACCGAGTATAATTTCGTGTTGGGCAACTCGCGCGCAGATGCCGTGGGCGGGTTCATGCGTTCCAAAGGAATGGACACCGGCAAGATCGCCACGACCTCGCGCGGCGAGCTCGACGCCAGTGGTGTGGATGAGCCCGGTTGGGCGCGCGATCGCCGCGTCGACCTTCTGCTCGGCAACTAGGCCGCCGCCATCACGCTCGAACATGACCGCTCCCGAAACCGGCGCTCCCACCATCAAGCTCGATGCGGTCAGCCTGCTCTGGCATGCGTCGACGCCCATCCGGCTCACGGTGCTCCTCTTGCTCGTCGCCGGCGTCGGCGTGTGGCTCATTGCCGTTCTCAAATTCTTGCAAACGGCGCGTGTGCGCGCCTCGCATCGTGCGTTCGAACGCGCGAGCGAGGGCGCGACGGGGGGGCAGGAGCTCTACGCGGTAGCCGTATCGCATCGACATTCGCCCGGAGGGCGGATCGTGATGACGCTCGCCTCGCGCGCGCCGGGTGCCACGGTCGATCGCTTGCGCGCCATCGCCGATCGCGCGCTCGTCGATGAGCGGGCGCGCGCGACGACGCTCATGGCGACGCTCGGTTCGATCGCCGCCGCATCGCCGTTCATCGGTCTTTTCGGAACCGTCTACGGCATCATGGACGCGTTCGTCCGAATTGGTCAGGAGAAGAGCGCGTCCCTTCCCGTGGTCGCCCCTGCCATCGGCGAAGCGCTGATCACCACCGCCATCGGTCTCGCCGCCGCCATCCCGGCGGTCGTCTTCTATAACGCCATCGATAAGCGGGTCAGCCATTTGCTGGAGGAGATCGAGGCCTCCGCCGGCGAATGGATTCTCCTTTTTGCACCGCGCACCGCCGACGTTGCAGTGCCACTGACACGTCCCATCTCGTTCCCGCCCGCCGGCGGGGGAGCGGCCTACGGCGGCGGCCCCTGACATGGGTGCGCGCGTCAAAAGAGGCCGAAGCGGATTCACGGAGATCAACGTGACGCCGCTGGTCGACGTCATGTTGGTCTTGCTCATCGTTTTCATGGTGACGGCGCCGCTCCTTGCGACGGGGCTGCGCATCGATTTGCCCAATGTGCAGGCCGCCAATACGCCGGTCAAAGACGCCAAGCTGGTCGTCTCCATCACCAAAGAAGAACGGGTGATGCTCGGCGAAGTCGACGTCACCGCCAACCTCGAAAACGAGCTCCGGAACAACGTCCGGGTGCAGACCGAGAAGGAGCTCTACATCCGCGCCGACGAGCAGGCCCATTACGGGGTGGTTGCGCGCGCCGTGGCGGCGGCGCGATCGGCGGGGGTGACGTCCTTGAACCTCCTCGTCAACCCCGAAGAGGAACGTCGTTGACGACCACGGCCAACTTCTCCTTGACCGAGATCGGGCTCGGTCTGGTCGTCGCGGTGTTTGCGGAAATGGGAGGGCTCCTGCTCCTGCGCACCGGCGGAGGTTCGGCTCTTCGGGCCGACATTTCCGACGAGAGAGCGCGTCCCATGTCGGTGGCCATCACGCCCATTCTCGATGACGCGCCGCTGCTCAAGCTCGGTTCCAAGCGTCAACCGGGAAAGCTCCCCGATCGGTGGGTCGCGCCGCGACCGGTGGCGCGCGCGGCGCCCGCTGCTTTTCCGAGTCCGCATGCGCCCCTCACGCCACATGCGATCCCCAGCGTCGCCGTCGCCGACGCCGGTCAGAAGCCACCGCCGCCGAACGCCGAGATCACGAAGCAGACCGATCTCAGCATCGAGGTTCCAGACGCCGGGCGCGCACCGGTGTCGAACGAGGAGGGCGCCGCCGACGGCGTCAAAGAGGGCACTGAGACCGACCCGCTCAAGGCGCACGCGGTCAGCTTGTACAGAGCGCAGCTCGACCGCTGGTTTTCCGCCAAATTCGCCATTCGCGGCAAGATCCCATTCGAAACATTGAAGACATTGAAGGGGACGGTCGTCGTAAAGATCGGCCCCGATCGCACCGTGACGGATTTCACCCTCACCAAACCGAGCGGCAACAGCACGTTCGACGAAGAGCTCCGCTCGACCATGGCGTCGCTCGTGACCAGCGGAGCCGAGCTCCCTCCCCCGCCGCCGATGTACCCCGACGTTCTCGGGTCGAGCCAGGCCTTCAGCTTTCATTGCACCAACCGGAGTAGCTGCGAATGACACGAAGCGCGTGCCGTGCCTTTCTATCTTTACTCACTGCGGCCGGGGTCACGATCGGAACAGGTAGCGTTTCGTCAGCCGATACCCCCCAGCCGCAAGAACAGCCACCCGACGAGAGCGTGCTCGGCACCGTCGACGTGACGGGCGCCGCCGCGGCGCCGCTCCCCAAATTGGCGGTGATGCCGATCGTCACCACCAACGAGGCCGACACGACGCTGCAGCTCGTCGTCAAAAAGGACCTCGACCTTTCCGGGCAATTCGAGGTGGTGAGCGACGATGCCGCTCCGAGCGGTCTCTATCTGCACGACTCGCCGATCGACGTAGCGGCCTGGCGATCGAAGGGCATCGCCATCTTGGTGCGCGTCTTGGCCAACAAGCTCCCTTCAGGGAAGATCGAGCTCCTCGGCACCGCCTATTTCGTGGGGCGCGGCGCCGCACCGGCATTCGAGCACCGCATCGAGAGCGACGCCGCCCTGGTGCGCGCTTCGTCGCACCGCATGACCGACGCACTCCTCGGCGCGCTCAGCGGTCGCCCCGGCGGGTTCGCAAGCCACATGGTCTACAGCGGTCGCGTCGGTCGCAACCGGCAGATCTTCGGCATCGACGCCGACGGCTTCAACCTCCACACCGAGAGCCCCGTAGGCGACACCGCAATTGCGCCCACCTTCGGCCCCAAAGGCGAGACGTATTACGCCTTGAGCCACGACTATATGCCTTTCAAGCTGGTGCGCGGGCCGTCGGCAACCCCGCTGCCGATCGCGCTCCCGGGGTCCGTCTTCGGCATCGCCTTCTCACCCGATCACAGCAAAATCGCCATTTCCGTGGCTCGCGACGGGACGAGCCATATCCACGTCGGCAGCGCGGATGGCACCGGCTTGCAGCCGATCTCCACCGTGCCGCTCGCGAACCACCCCGTGTTCGGACCGGGCGGCAAGATGGCTTATGTTGGCGGCGGCACCGCCGGGCAGCGCGTTTACATCGACGGAAAACCGATCTCGCCGGCCGGCTTCAATGCGTCGGCGCCGGCTTTTTGCGACACGCCCAACGGGCTGCTCGTCATTTTCACCGTGGGCGTCGGCGCGGGCGCCGATCTCGTCTCCACCGACGCGCGCGGCGGTAACATCGCGCGCATCACCCAGAACCAGGGCGCCAATTCGTATCCCGCATGCAGCCCCGACGGCCGCTTGCTCGCATTTTTCTCGACGCGCAAGAGCGACAAGGGTTCCGGGCTTTACGTCGTTCCACTGGCGTCTCTCGGCCACGCCCGACGCATTTCGAGCGAGCTCGGCGAATCGCTGCGCTGGGAAGCACTGCCGCCCGCTGATCCCGGCAAGACGCCGTGAGCGGCGGGTGATCAAGCGTTCTGCGTGGATTTTGCGTGCGCCGTGCGCACGGTCGACAAACGCCGCGCCAAGCCGGTAAAACGCGTCACCGTGTCGGAGCTGTTCACCGCTGTCTGCAGCGCGCGCTTCGAGCCCACGATGACGACGAGCCGGCGGCCCCGGGTCATGGCGGTGTAGAGAAGGTTGCGCTTCAGCATGACGAAATGCTGTGTATGGAGCGGCAACACCACGCACGGAAACTCGCTTCCCTGCGATTTGTGGATCGAGCACGCGTAGGCCAAGGCGAGCTCGTCGAGCTGACCCTCTTCGTAGACGACCTCGCGACCGTCGAAGGCGGCGGTGAGGGTGCGCTCTTCGCCGTCGATGGCGGCGACGTGCCCGACGTCGCCATTGAAGACATCGAGATCGTAATCGTTGCGCACCTGCATGACCTTGTCGCCCACCCGAAAAAGGCGCGTTCCGCGTACCACCGACGGCCCCTCGGGATTGAACAGCGTTTGCAGCTCCTGGTTCAGCGCCGCCGCACCGAGAAGCCCCTTGTGCATCGGCGTCAGTACTTGGATGTCGCGGGTTGGATGAAGACCGAATTTGCGTGGGATGCGCTCGGTCAGGAGCGCCTTCAGCGTGGCCAGGATCTCTTCCGGCTCTTGTCGCTCGATGAAAAAGAAATCGGCGCTCGGGTCATCCGCGGACATCACCGGGAGCTCCCCCTGGTTCACCCGGTGCGCATTGACGATGATCCGGCTCTCCTCGGCTTGTCGAAAGATGCGCGACAAGCGCACGACCGCCACGGCTCCCGATCGGATGAGGTCGGAGAGCACGCTGCCTGGTCCCACCGAGGGAAGCTGATCGACGTCCCCCACGAACACGAGCTGGCAGCGTGGTGGCAGCGCGCGCAAAAGGCTGTAGGTCATCGCCGTGTCGAGCATCGATGCTTCATCGACGATGATGATGTCGCCCTCCAAGGGATGGGACGGTCCACGGGCGAACGCATTCGATTTGGGCGTGAACTCGAGCAAACGGTGCAACGTGCGCGCTTCGTGCCCCGTGGTTTCGGCCATTCGTTTGGCCGCGCGTCCGGTGGGCGCCGCGAGAATGATGGTGCGCCCCTTTTTGGCGAGGATCTGGATGACGGCGTTGATGAGCGTGGTCTTGCCGGTACCGGGCCCTCCGGTGATGACGAGCACCTTGCTCTCCACGGCGAGCGCAATCGCTTCGCGCTGTTCGCGCGCCAAGGTCATGCCCTGCCGCTCCTCGAACCAGGCGATGGCGCGTTCCACGTCGATGACGAGAGGGCGCGCGGGCACTCGCGTGAGACGCTCGAGCAGCTCGGCGATGCCGCGCTCCGCAACGTAGAGCGGTTCGAGGTAAATGGTTTCGCCCTCCGGTGTCGGCTCGATGACGATCTGCTGCCGCTCCACCAGCGGACCGAGCGCGTCTTCCACGAGCTCGGCGCCGACCTCGAGCAAAGACCGCGCGCGCTCCACCAGATGAGCGCGCGGCGCGGCCACGTGCCCCTCGTCGGAGAGCGCGCGCAGCACGTGCAGCACCCCCGCCTGACACCGCGCCGGCGCCGTCGGCTCGATACCGAGGCTCCGCGCGATTTCGTCAGCGGTTTGAAAACCGATCCCGAAGATATCGAGCGCGAGACGGTAGGGGTTTTCGCGAACGGCGGCGATGGCCCGCTCGCCGTAGCGTTTGTAGATCTTGGTAGCGTGCGACATCGCCACGCCGTGCGAATGCAAGAAGACCATCACGTCTTTGATGGCGCGCTGCTCGATCCAAGCCCGCTGTATCTGCTCGCTGCGAACCCGTCCGATGCCTTCCACCTCCGTCAAACGCTCGGGGTGTTCGTCGATGACTTCCAGCGTCTTCAGGCCGAAGCGTGCCACGAGCCGCTCGGCCATGACCTTGCCGATCCCGTGCACGAGCCCCGAGCCGAGATAGCGCTCGATACCGGCGAGCGTCGCCGGCACGACCGTTTGGAACGACTCGACTTGGAATTGCTCGCCGAAGCGCTTGTCGTGAATCCACCGCCCGGAAAGGTGCAGGTTT
>DATHEQ010000051.1:0-53501 GCA_035318505.1 Polyangiaceae bacterium
TCACGCCGCCCTGCCGCTACGACACCCGCGCAGCCCCGGCAGGTGGGCAAACCTGTCCTGTCCCGCCGGCAATCAATATAGAGGAACAACCGCTCCTATTTCGCACAGAGGCTCGATGACCTCATGAGCGTGCACCGAGGCTGGTAGCGTCGCTTGCACGTCGGGAAGGGTAAAATGCCCCATCGCCAAGAGTCCGGCGAGCGCGTCCCTGTACTGAGCCGGGAGCTCGACCCCATCCTTGCCGCTGTATACAAACAGTTTCCGACGATCGAACGCATCCGGGCCGGTGAACATCGCAATCGCAGTGGGCTCTGGAAATCGGAAGGCGGTAGCTTCCCTCCAGCCGACGGACGGGCCCGCGGCTCGAACCTCGAAGGGCATCACCTGGCCGCTGGCCGACGCTATCCCGAGCGACGAATCGAGGAGGGGATTGCTGTCCTTCATGATTTTGATGAGCTCGGATGGACTGAGCGTCCGAGCGATCTGTTCGCGAAGCCGGGTCTCGTCGTTCTTATCGTGCGTCATCGGTAGCTCCTTCGGTGAGGCCCACCTCCCTCGGTGGGCACGCCCGACGACTACCGGCGCTCCCCGGGTGGGTCTGCGCCCGCTTCGTGTTGGAAGGCGTATTGGCGCGAGCGGCGCGGCTGGGGGCGGGGGCCGAAGCCGAGAGGCGGTGGCAACGACCGCAGCTGGTTGCCCGCCACCTCGCGAAGATGAACGAGCCCCGCCTCGGTACCGATCGCCGTCCGCAATGCAGTGAGCGTCGGGGCGACGTTGCCCAACGTTGGGCCGACGAGCGTCACGATCGCCAAAAGGGCGACGCGAACCGGACGCACACGCCGCCCGAGCCACCGCACCGCGCCCTGCATCTCGATGTCCGGGCGCAATTGCCTGGCCGCCTGCTCCACCGTCGGCGCCATCTCCGCGACGACCACGACCTGCTCGACCTCGGCCAACGTCGACGACAGCCGACTCGCCAAGCAGTCCGGCAAGAGGCTGAACGTCGTGTGCCCTTCGGGGCAGTAGTAGCGCGCAACCTGCATGCCAGGCGGCTCGACGCGCCAGTATGGCGTGTGCCGCGCGAAGCCGCAGCCGCCTTGGGGATGCAGCGGACAATGTTCCAAACTTGCCGTCTGCCAGCCTTGCTGGGTAACGTACTCTTCGCTGGTGAGCGCCGTTCGGTGGCGCAGTTGCACTGGCCTCGGATCCGCAACGGCTGCCACCGTGGCGGATCCTCTTTTGTCGGGGGGGAGCGAGGACGAGCGCTGCGCTCGCCACCTCGAAGCGTCCACCAACTCCCGCTCTCAGCGAAAATTACTGGCTAGGGTCGCGGGCTCTTCCACCGCCTCGCCCATCTCCTCGCGGAGAAGATCCGAGACAATTCCCCCGCGGATCACGGCAGAACCAGCGAGCCAACAGCAGGTCGGACAAGAGAGGACGTCGAGTTCGAAGGTTCGCTTCAGGAGCTCGGCCCATGGCCGGTAGGCGCTTCGGCGCAGGGCCGCGGGGTGTTCGCCAACGTCGACCGGTGCGGCTGAGGCAGTGGGCAGGGGCGCGATGCGCGAGCGCAGCGGGCTCGCGGACCCGAGCACGCCGGCGTACTTGACGGTGTGGTAGCGAGGTGGGGGCACGCTCATCGCGAGGCGGCAGAGCAGCGAGAGGGGGTCCATCTCGACGGCGATGGTGCCATCCGCGTAGGCACGTTTGAGGGTAATGGCAACGAGGCCGTCTTTCCGGGTCGCTACCCGTTCTTGTGCGACGGGCGGTCGAAGCACGTAGCGAAGGAGCGCTTCGCGTCCCGCGGTGTCGAGCGCCCCAGCGCGGGTTGCAGCGTGGAGGGTGAAGCCATCGAGCGAAGCACAGAGGGGTTTGTCGTAGGCAAGGTCGCTCGGTTGCAGAGGCCGAAGTCCGCGCAGCCACTGCGGTCCGGCGGGGGGCACCTGACCCGAAACCGCGGAGGCAGCGAGCTGTCCATAGGCCTCTTCGCCGCCGGGACCACCAGCATCATCGGTGTCATTGGACTCGAGCATGGCGCGGCGCTCGAGGTAGCGCGCCATGCGCCGCACCACATGCTCGAGTACCTCGCCGACTTCACGGGTTCGCAGATGTCCGAGCTCTTGCCACGCGAGCGCGGCGCCGTACTGATGATAAGTACCGTCGAGAACGACGGTGTGAAGATGTGGATTGAGTCGCAAGTCAGAAGACGTGCGCTGCACGACGGTCACGGATCCAGTCTTGGCTTGCGGCACACCGAGCGCGGCTGCGCGCTTCGCGTAGAACGCGTGCACACTCGTGACGAAGATGCGCGTGAGCGCGCCGAGCAGCCTGCCGTCCATCGCGAGCCTCTTGCGCCACGCAAATGGGAAAGTCAGCACCCATTGCCGCAGCGCGACCTCGGGCAGCACTTGTTCAATTAGGTTTGCCGCGGTCGCGCACATCCGACGGCCCATGCACGACGGGCAAAATCCGCGACCTTTACACGAAAATGCCACGAGGTGACTCTCGTTGCACGACCCGCACTTTAGCCTGGAAAAGCCTCGGCAAATTAGCCCACAGTCGAGGTACGCTTCGAGCTCTTTCTTGGCGTGCTTGGGTAACTTGACGTCGAGCGCGCCGTCGTCGATGGCCCCGTAGAGTGTCTCGAGGTTGTCGCGCACGACTTCGTAAAGCGTCGTGAGCTCGGGACGGTGACGTTCGTATTGGCCAGCATGCTTTCGGGCGGCAAGACCCACGCGCCTCTGCTTCGCGAGCGTCGTGCCAGCGCCTTGGTGCAGCTTTTCGCGGTGTTATGCCCGTCTCGGGGTGGCGGGCGCCACCTTGCGCCGGCGCGCCGCCGCTCACCGCACTGCACGGCAACGGCGCCGGTGCGGCGGGTACGTAGATGCGCGCGTCGGGGCCGCATTCGCGGCGCCGCGCGATGTCGGCGGCGGCTCCCAAGGCGAGAATGTCCGCGCACGCGAGCAACTCGATCACGGCGTCGCCGTCGCGGACCTCGCCGCGCTCGGCCTCAGCAGGAGAAGACCATCGTGGCCCGGCGAGCCCCCGCGCTTCCTCCGCCGCTCGCCACACCGGCAGCCGCGATGACTGCCCGCCCCGTGACGCAGGAAGGCTGATCCATGGCAACCAACGCGACGACAGGTCTCGACGAACGCTACACCGACGACAGCGGCAGCGTCATCAACACGCGGGTCGGCGCCACGGGCGAAATCGAAACCCAGGTCGCAGGCCATAGCGGCACCTGCGGGCGCGCCCGCCGTGCTGTTCTGCGCCTTGGTGGTTTTCCGCCTCATGCGTGCTTGGCCTCAGCGCTTGGAATCCGGTTGCGGCGCAGGTGTGTCCATCGACTGCGCGAGCTCCAGATACCTGCAGAACGCATTCGCCATCTGCATCTGGTCCGGCGTGCGGCACTCGGGCTCGAACAGCTCGGGGTTGCCGACGAGGATGCAGACGCAGCGTGCCCGTGACGTCGCGACATTCAGCCGGTGCCGGCTGAAGAGGAACTCCATCCCGTGCGGGGCCTCCTCGGGACTCGACGTCGCCATCGAGTAGATGACGACGGGCGCTTCCTGTCCCTGGAATTTGTCGACGGGCGCGGGGCAAGATGAACGGCATTCAAGTACAGTCTTGTCGCGGCGGGCGTGCTCGGTGTGGCAACGATCACCGCCTTTCTTCTGTGGCCGACGGGGACATCGCCCACCAAGAGGCTGGCGGTCGCGCCGTATTACGATGGGCGCGACGCTGGGTTCAGCGCTTCATGGCGGTTCTAGCGAACCGACGGTGCGATGCGTCTCAACGTCCATGCCCATGCTCTTTGCCTCGACGGCGTCTACGTGCGAGCCGGTCCCGACGATGCGCTCGTCTTTCATCCGCTGCCGGCGCCTACACGCGCCGACGTGACCGAGGTCGCTCGTCGCACCGCCGTTCGCGTCGAGCGCATCCTAAAAGCGCGCGGCAGAAGCCTCGACCCGGGCAGACAAGTCGACGAGCCGAGCGCGCCGCCGGTCGACGAGCCCACGCTCGCCGCCTACTACGCGGCTTCTGCTCAGGGCATCTCGGTCGCCGGGGAACGCGCAGGAAAGCCCACGCTGCGCCTTGTCGTCGCCGGGGACACGACTCCAAGAGCCGCGGACGACGACGACGAGCCTGTCGCCCAGGTCGGCGCACGCGCATGCCTCTGTTAATAAATACCGCTTGCTCGGTGTCGTGCCAGATGTTACCAACTTCCCGTCCGCCTGACCGTTCAACAAATATGACAGGGAATGTGGCAAAAGCGCCATGTGCGATTTGGGACGTTCAAGCCGCAGTAGCGAAATCACATCGAACAAGTCAGGCCTCAAGCTCATCACGCATGGTGACTATTAACCCCAATGTGACATTCGCCGCGTAGGGATCGGCTGACAAAAGTACTGGAAGACCGCATTTTTTCGTGTTTGTGTTCGTTTTGCAAAGAACAAAACGCAGACACGAAAGGCGGCTTCCAGTGCGGATAGGAAAACGCGGTTTTGCGGCGAGAATCAAGGGAAATCTGAGGCTCGAGTTCGGCGACGATGCGCTCACGTCGTTCGCGGGACTCGAGCTGGTTCGGCGTTACATTCGCTCAAGCGGTTTAGTACGCTCATTCGACAACGAACACCGGTGACGCAATCGTTTGAGTGATAGTCCTCCATTCGCCGGAACAGATGGGGTCCAAATGAAGCTTCAACATTGTTCATCAATCGTTTTGTCGATAGGGGTGGCAATGGCAACTGGCTGCGCTGCCGAGGTGTCTTCCGAACAGCCAGGGCAAGGTGACGTTAAGCGAACGGAGCTCGATTTAAAGGCTGAAGCGGCGCTTCGCGAGTATGTCGCCAGTCTGGTAAAAAGAGAGGAGGCGAGCCTCAAAGCGGTTGTTTCGAGCGAGATACTCGACCGAGCTGCGGGATATAGAGGGCTCCCTGCCTTCCTCGAAAAGCAACGCCGCTCACTGGTGAAGCAGTATGGGGACGACCCCAACCTGGCGTTGCGCGTTTCAGTCGGACGGGCCGTTCTCGACGGTAACGTCGTCACCGCGGACATCGGCGTCGACGGGCTTGCTGTACAAAAGCCCTGGCACTTCATCGTCGCGGACGATGGAAGCCTGAAGGTTAACTCTGAGCGATTCGCCGGCGACGCCGGGCGTGTAGGGGTCGCCGGCGAATCGCTCAGAGTTAATAACAGCCTCTCACTTTCTCCAGTGAGAGCAACCCGTATCCGACCGACCTCGAGCGCACGCATGAGGCCATTCGCATGAATATGGAAGATTCGGGATGTCTCGACTCTGTCGGGCCCGACGCATCGGCTATGCCGACAGCAGACGCGAAGCTCGTGGGACGCGATGCAGCGCTTCTGGCTGCCGCTTTGCGTCACTTGGCACTGCAGCGTTCGCTCCCGGATATGGCGCGGGTGATGGGCAGCCACTTGGCCGTTTTGCTCTCTGGAAGCGCGGATTGCGTGTTTCACGACCCGGAAGGCTCATGTTTGTGGCGCGAAGGTCACACCATGGGCGACCTACCGTCGAGCAGTGGACTGATCGGCGCGCTCCTGTGGAACCCTCAGCAGTTGGTTGTGCCGCGCGCGGATGCTGACCCGAGATACCGAAAGGCCGTGGATCTTCCAGACGGTAAGGGCGACGAAGCCATCGCCCTCCAACCTGTGCTCGGTGCGAACGCCATCGTGCATGCGGTGCTTGTAGTTGCGCGTGAGCCCGGCGAGCAATTCAGCGCTCGTGACCGTGCGATTCTCGCGGGATTTGCAGCGCGCGTGGCGCCTATCTTCGAGTCATTGCACCTCGAACTGCTAGCCGCCGAGCAACCTGAGCACACGGTGACCGCGGGCGATCACCTTTTCGATCCCGCGGTCCTGGCGGCCCACCGCGCCGGCAAACTGCAGGGAGAGCTCGTGGACCTTCCAGGCCTCATGCCGGCGGCTGCCTACCCCCTGGCGCTCGTCACGGTCATCATCCTGCTCCTCCTGGGCAGCGCGTATCATGTCGATCGCTACGCTCACGGTCCGGGCGTGCTGCTCGCCCGAGATGGCGCGCTGGTGACCGCGCCAATCGCTGGCGTCTTCGATCACTATGTCGTCCAAAACGGCGAGCCCGTGCGCGCCGGGCAACCGGTTGCCTATCTGAAAGCCGACCTCCAGCGCAACGACCTGAAGCGAGCGACACGTGAGCTCGAGCACGCGCTCGCTGCAAGGCTCGCCGCCCCGTCCGACACGACCATCGAAGCAAGCGCGGCAGCGGCGGCCATCGCTCACGCGAGAGCTCGTGAGCGCCTTGCGGAGCTCACCCTTACAGCGCCCCGCGACGGCATCGTTACCGATGCGAGACTGAGTGGTGGGCAAGCGGTGAGCGCGGGTCAAACCGTCACCAGCGTGCTTCCCCGGTCGGCGCGCTTCGTGCTCGTCGCCGCCCTGCCACCTCACCACCGTCCAGCGCTGCGTCGCGAGCAGCGGCTCTTGCTCGAGCTCAAGGGCTATCCACACACTCAGCAGGACCTCGCCGTGGCGGCGGTCGGCGACAGAGTGCTCACGTCTGCGGAAATAGAGGCGCTATTCGGGCGAGATCTCGGTGATGCCATCAACGCCGACCGAGGAGCGGTGATCGTCGAAGCTCCCTTCGAGCGCACTCACTTCTCGTTCGAAGGCGCGTCCTATGCGTTGCACGCCGGCATGGTTGGTACGGCCGACGTGGTCATCGGCAGCGAACCCGCTCTGTTCATGCTCGCACCCTTTCTCAAAGACTGGGTGTCCCTGTGACCTCCGCATCCAAGGCTCCGCGGAAGCGCTTGCCTGCGGTGCCCGTCGTGCACCAGCTCGAGCAAGCAGACTGCGGTGCAGCATGTCTCACCATGGTGCTTCGCTATCTGGGCGGCGACGCATCGAGCGCACATGTACGGCGCGCGGTCGGCACTTCGCCCTTTGGTGTCACCGCGGGCATGATTCTGCAAGCTGGAGCGCGCTTTGGGCTGCATGGCCGGGTGGTGCGGCTTGCTGCCCGCGCTTTCGAAAAGCTGCCACGCGGTGCCATCCTGCACTGGGAGTTCAGCCACTTCGTCGTGTTCGACGAGGTGTGTCGCGAGGGCGCGCGCATCGTGGATCCGGCCGCTGGCCGTCGGGTCGTCGCGACCGATGTCTTCCTCCAATCGTTCACGGGGCTCGCGCTGCTGTTCGAGCCGAGCGACGAGCTCCTGCGCGCTCCGCGAGAGCATTCGGTGATCGGCCGCTTCCTGAGCGGGATTGCCGGCTACCGAGACCTGGCTCGGCGCGTCCTCTTGAGCTCGCTGCTCGTTCAGGTGTTCGGCGCCATTCTGCCCGCGTTCACCGGCGTGATGATCGACCGTGTGATTCCCCATGCCGACGAGCATCTGCTGGTCGCCGTCGGAGTATCGGCGCTCCTTGCGCTTACCTTCAAGACATTGGCAGAGCTGGCACGCTCTTACGCTCTGATCCACTTTCAGGCCGAATTCGACCGCTCGGCAACCACGGGCTTCGTGATGCACATGCTCGGGCTGCCCTACACCTTTTTCCAGCGACGTTCGGAGGGCGACCTGATGATGCGCGTGAACTCTCACGCATCGCTCCGGGACCTGCTCGGCGTGAGTGGCTTGTCGGCACTGATCGACGGCAGTCTCGTGGCCGTGTACGCGGTGCTGATGCTCCTGGTCAGCCCGGCGTTCGCGGCGCTGACGTTCGTGCTCGGAGCGGCCCAGGTGGCGGCGGTGCTGGTCGCCCGGCCACACCTTTCGGAGCGCGTCGCCGAAGAGTTCGCCGCGCGAGGCAAGAGCCAGACTCACCTCGCTCAGACGCTTGCCGGCGTGCACACGCTCAAGACGATGGGCGCCGAGCCCGAAGCCCTCGCTGGCTGGTCGAAACACTTCGTCCACCAGCTCAATGCTGCGACCCGACTCAACGTGGCCAGGGCCGGGCTGGAGGCGGCCCTGAGCTTCCTCGCGACGCTGTCGCCGCTGGCGGTGCTGTGTCTCGGCGCCTACCTCGTCCTGCACCGTGAGTTCAGTCTCGGCACCATGCTGGCGCTGGTGGCGCTGGCCGGCGCGTTCTTTCGTCCACTCACCGAGCTGTTTCGCGCCGCACTGCGCATCCTGGAAGCGCGAACTCACCTTCGGCGAGTCCAAGACGTGCTCGCGGAGGCTCCCGAACCGACAGGCGCGAGCACCGAGCCCTTGCGCCTGCGCGGTGAGCTGCAGATCGACAACGCAACGTTCGCCTACGAAGGCAGCGCAAAAGCCACGCTTTCGGCCGTGAATCTGACCATCTATCCCGGCCAGTCCCTGGCCATCGTCGGACCGAGTGGGTGCGGCAAGAGCACACTCGTCCACCTGCTTCTCGGCCTTTTTCAGCCCGCCTCGGGCGTGATTCGCTTCGACGGACGCGACCTCAAGTCTCTTCCCATTCGTGAGCTTCGCCGTTCCATCGGGTTCGTGCCTCAGGCCCCGCACCTGTTCGAGGGCAGCATTCGCGAAAACATCGCTCTTACCCGGACCGACGCTTCTCTCGACGACGTGATCGAAGCCGCCAAGGTGGCGTGCATTCACGAAGACATTCAGGCGATGTTCGGTGGCTACGACACGCGAGTGACGCAGAGAGGCGAGTCACTCTCCGGCGGGCAGCGCCAACGCATCGCGCTGGCTCGTGCGCTCTTGTGCAGACCCAGAGTCCTGATCCTCGACGAAGCCACTTCGGCACTGGACGCGGTCACGGAAGCTCGTGTGGTGCGCAACCTGCGGCAGCTGCGCTGCACACGCGTCATCATCGCGCACCGGCTGAGCACCATCGCCGACGCTGACGCCATCGTGTCGATGCGCAATGGTGAGATCGTGGAAATGGGCTCGCATGGCGAGCTGGTGAGCCGCCCCAGCTATTACCGCGAGCTTTTGGCCGCCC
The DNA here is from genome assembly GCA_035318505.1 of Polyangiaceae bacterium. Classification (GTDB taxonomy): domain Bacteria; phylum Myxococcota_A; class Polyangia; order Polyangiales; family Polyangiaceae; genus DASWDH01. The sequence goes on from DATHEQ010000051.1 coordinate 8,923, forward strand.
AGCTGCGCACGGAGGAGCCACGTGCGCTGGCCTAGGATGCTTACCTGGGCGTGGCGAGCGCGCGCGCGCCTCCTGCTCGGGATGCTCGTTGCCCAAGGCGCGTGCTCGCGCGCCGATGCCGCCGTCGGCGCGCCCACTGACAGGCCTCTCGACATCGCGGTCGAACCAACACCGCGCACCGCTCCAGACGAACCAGAGCAAGAAGCGAGCTTCCTCGGTCTGGTGGTGGCCGCTCGCGAAGAAGTGGTCGCCGTCAGGACCGGCGGGCGACTCGCCGAGCTGCTCGTGGGCCTCGGCGATCTTGTGGAGCCCGGTGGCATCGTCGCACGCCTCGACGATCCGGGGCTCGGCTTTGCCCACCAGCGAGCCCTTGCCAGCTCGGCGAGTGCCCACGCCGAGGCCCTCGCTTCCGAGGTCAGCTGGGCGCGCGCCTCTGAGGACGAAGTGCGCCTCCATGTCCCTGCCCTGGAGGGCGTGATCTCGAGCGAAGAACAGCGCCACGCCACCCACACTGCGCTCGGATTGCGAGCTGAAGCGCGCGCGGCGCATGCCCGAGCAAAGGAAGCCAAACTTCACGGCAAGGAGCTTGCACAAGCGCTCGCTGGCCTGAGCGTCCGCGGCGGGCTCGGAGGGCGCGTGGCAGTTTTGCACCGTCAGCTGGGTGAGACCCTGAAGGTCGGCGATTCTCTCCTTACCCTTGTGTCTCGAGAGGTGCTGGTCCGCTTTGCGGTGCCCTCATCCGTGGCGGTGCAAGCTGGACAGATCGTCTCGATCTCGCTCGACGCAAAACGCATCGTCCGCACCACGGTCACACGCGTCGCCCCGCGCGTGGATCAAGCTCAGATGCTGTTGGTGGAGACCGCCCCGGTGGCGGCAACGCCGGCACCGCTCGTGGGGAACACTTGCCGGGTGCGATTGGAAGCTGACGGCGGCAATGACCTTGCCTCGTCCGACGACGTCGCCTCCGGGAAGACTAACCATCAACCAAGGAAGGAACCAAAACCATGAAGCGAGTTCACAGCATAGATCAAATGGATGCCGCCTGGGCCAGCATGCAAGGAAAGCTCGGGGCCCTGCGCTCTGCTCTGTCCGGCGAGCAGGCGCAGGCCCTCGATGAGATGTTGGAGATCGCCAGTGCGCACGCCAATGAGGAGTGCGACCGGCTATCGATCATCGCAGCCGGTGCCTACGGCAAGCCGACATCGTGCCACTGCCCTTGATCTCTTCCGTCAACGCACCTGAAGTCGTCCTGGGCGCCGGGTTCACCGGCGCCCAGGACGCGCTTCTTCGCGTCGCCCTCACCACTGTCTCCACGCTCGAGCCGGGGCGCACCTGGAGCGAACTGTCCCCGGCACAGCAGGTGGCGCTGCGCATCATCGACACCCTCCGAGGTGCGCACGGTCGCGGCATCATCTGGAAAGGACGGCCATCCTGGCTCGACGCCAAGGTTCTCACAGACCTCAGAGAAGGCGCCGAGCGCGCGAAGCCCGCGGCCGAGTGGTTTCCCGGCGGCTTCCATCGTTTCGCTGGTGCTCGCGACGTCGCACAGGCACTGGAGGCATCGGTGGGCGTAAGCACGTTCGTTCGCGCGCTCGTGGGCCGAGAAATCGGCGAGATGGCGGCCAACTTCATGTACTACGAAGCGGCAGGAAACTGCGCTTACCCTCACATCGATGCAGCGGACTTCGCACTCAATGCGCTTTGCCTCCTCAGGCACGAGTCCAGCGCGAAGCCGAGCTCTTCACTCTGGTTCTACCCCGTCGATGCCGAGCCCTTCGAGCTGACGCTCGCGATGGGGGAGCTCGCCATCTTTCACGGCCGCGCCATCGTGCACGGCCGTACGCCAGTGGCCGCCGACGAGCGCGTGCACGTGCTTTCCATCGGTTTCACCTGGCCATCCACCCAAACCTGACCACGGCGCAGGGCGCCCATCGAAAACCATGAAAGAGGAGAAAGAGTATGATCACACAGAATGAAGCCAGTCTTCCTCAGGCCTCCGCCCGTCCCGGTGCGCCCGTACAAGACGGAACGGTGGACATGCTGCTGACCTTTGCGGATAGCTTGAGCACCGAGGAGCGCACGGCGCTGCGGTCTCTGATGTGCGTCATCACGCAGCAGGTCTGTCCGGCAGGAGAGTTTCCGAGCGACCCCGTGCAGCTCGCGCGGTTCCGTCAGGCGCTCATGGTCCTCGGCACCATCCAGCGGCACCCGCGCATGACATCGAACGGCGTCATCTACCGCGGCCGCCCAGCCTTCCTCACGGACGACTTCTTGACGGCCCTCCAGCGAGAGGCAAACGAGGAGGTCAGACCTCGCGCCATCTGGCAGCGAGGCCACATGCTAGGCGTGAGCGGCACGCTGGCCGACAAGCTCGCCATGTCACCGGAGATGCAGACCTTGATCGAGCAGGCGTCCGGACCGATCAACGCCACCGGCGTGGCGAGCTATCTGTTCTACGAGGTCGAGGGCGCGGGCGTGAGTGCGCACGTCGACACCGAGGTGTTTTCGATCAACGTCAGCATCATGCTGCGTCATGAGGGCATCCATCGACGTTCTCGTCTGTTCATCTTCAATATGGACGGTATGCAGCGCGAGGACATCGAGCTCGTGCCGGGCGAGATGATCGTCACCTTCGGCGATTCAATCGTCCATGGTCGTTCTCCACTCGCCGCAGGCGAGCTCGTGAATATCGTGACCTTCGGCTATCAGCCGGCCAACTGGGTCGCTTGAAGCAATCATGGCACTCACGCTCGGCATTCACGTCGGTCATCATGCATCGTGCGCCGTCGTCAAAGACGGCGAGCTCGTCGCTGCGCTCCAACTCGAACGCCTCAGCCGCCGCAAGCATCACGCGGTGGACTCCCTCTCCGACGAGCTGCCCATCAGGCAGGTGCTGGACGTCGTCGGCGCGACACTTTCCGATGTGGATGTCATCGTGTCGTGCCTGCTTCACGGAAGTCCAGGGGGCTTCGGTCTCCACCGCCCCTTGATCGAGCCCTCTTTTACCCTGTTCGACCCGTTCGAGCGACGTCACCGGGTGATCTCTCATCACCTCGCGCACGCTCATTGCGCCGCGGCCTACTCTCCCGAAGAGGACCTGGCCATCGTGGTCTCCGACTACGCGGGCTCCTCGACCACAGATGGTAAGGATTTCGACGAGCCGTTCGCCGACTGGTACGCTGATCTGACCTCAGCGCGCACCATGCCAGCGGTGCGTACGGAGTGTTTGAGCATCTATCGTGCGCGGCAGGGTGCCAGCTTCGAGACGCAGCATCGCGAGTACTTCAGCTTTCACAACGAGAGTCGGTCGGCGGTGTGTAGCGTGGCTTCGCTGTATGAGAACGTGACTCAGGCAGTGTTCCGCAAGCACAACGCCCATGGCTCTCTGATGGCGCTTTCAGCCTACGGAACGGCGGCGGGCGCATTGTCCCTCGGTGACATGGTGTCCGAGGAAGGCGACTCGGTCGTATTTCGCAACGACTGGCAGCACGCCGTCTATCGCAAGCCGACGATCGAGTCCGTGGCCACCGGCGAATACCGGTTCCGGTTCGAGGACGCGGCCGCCCTGGCAAATCGCACGCAGGCAGCCTGCGAGTTGGCGTTACTTGCCTACGCCCGTAAGGCGGCGCGGCTATCAGGTTGTCGACACCTCGCCCTGGCCGGAGGAACCTTCCTCAATATCCTGTCCAACACTTCCATCGCCGCCTCGGGATTGTTCGAGAGCGTATCGTTGCCGAGCGCACCGCACGACGCGGGCATTGCGGTGGGCTGCGCCTTTCGCGGCGCCCAACTGATGGGCGACCGTCGGAAGCGGGTCATCCACGACTGCTTGGGCCCGGTCTACACCCGTGCCACTGCCCAAGCGGCGGTCGACGAGCGCGGCATCTTCGTAACCGCCACCCGGGTCACGCCCCGCGAGGTGGCTACCCGCATCGCAGCCGGGGCCATCGTCGCCCGATGCGCGGGACGGTCGGAGTTCGGCCCGCGCGCGCTCGGCGGACGCAGTCTCCTGGCATCCCCGACATTCGCCGCCACCAAGGATCGGTTGAATCGGATCAAGGGTCGGGAAGAATGGCGACCCGTCGCGCCGGTGGTGATCGCGGAACATCTGGACAGAACGTTCTGCGGACCGGAAGCCAGCCCGTGGATGACCTTCTCTCATGAGATCCGAACGGCACATGTCGAGGCGTTGCCTGCGTTGCGCCACCCGGACGGATCCACGCGCGCGCAGACGCTGCGCAGAGAGCAAGACCCGTGGCTGTACGACTTGCTGATCGAAGTCGCCGCGATCAACGGCTACAGTGTGCTGGTGAACACGTCGCTGAATGGCCCAGGCGAACCCATCATCGAGACGCCACGGGAAGCCCTGAGCTGGTTTCTTCAGCACGACGACGTGGACGCTCTCTTGCTCGAGGATTTGCTCGTGGAGAGGCGCGATCCCGCCAGCGTATTTCACGGAGCACATCTGACGCCGGCCAGCGAAAACTACGTGTTGCTGGGGCCGACTTCGAGCGAAGGTGCGTCCCCGTACGACCGTACCCTCGTAGTAAGGTCCGCCCAGCTCAGCGTCGCCGTGGAGTCTCCCGCTCTGAAGAAGCTCTTCGTCGAAGGGCGCCCATACGCCTTCGAAGACTTGCTAAGACTGGACCCAACGCTCACCACGATCGAGCTCTGGCGCCTGAGCGTGCGCGGCCTTCTCATTCTGGAGAAACAATCATGAAAACAGAACGAATGCACATCGAAGCGCTGCGACCGGAGCACGCAGCTGCCCTGTTCGGCGAACTGAGCGACGAGCGCATCTACCAGCATATCCTCGAGCGGCCTCCTGCCAGCGTGGATGCCCTGGAGGCACGCTACACACGGCTTGCGGCCGGGTCGCCACGCAGCAGCGAACGCTGGCTCAACTGGGTAGTGTTCTCGAAAGCCTCAGCTTTACCGCTGGGCCTCTTGCAGGCCACGGTCTTTCCGGAAGAGCACCGGTCCTATATCGCGTACATCCTGTTTCCGAGCTACTGGAAACATGGTTTCGCCAGTGAAGGCGTTGCCTGGCTCCTCCAACACTTGTCGCGTGACCACGGCGTGCGGCTGGCCGAAGCCTACATCGACAGTCGGAACGAGGCGTCACTATCAGTCGTTCGGCGCCTCGGCTTCGAGCACCGCACCACGGTCGACACGGACGAGGGGAAGGACCTCGTGTTCGCCAAGCAACTCGGAGAAGCGAGCTGAAGCAGCAGGGACATGCCGTCGAGGACTGTTCCGGTGTCGACGTCGTGTAAGATCGTCAGCCACGCGGCGGAGCAGGCGGTGGACGACGCATGGAGTCATCGACCGCACTCGTGATTCCAACCGAGTTGCCGTCGGGGTCTTCGACGATGGCGTAGCGCGCTCCCCAGAAGGCATCCTCGGGCGCCTTGTGAGTGCGGTGTCCGGCCGCGGTCACACGCGCGTGTACGCCATCGACCTCCTCGCGCGACGAGACGTGGAACATCGGGATCACTGCGGAGCCGAGGTGCGTAGGTAAAAGTAGCGTGGTAGGGGCAGATAGACGGCGAGATGCTGGCGGTGCGAGGTGGCCTTTCGAGGCAGTCGGGATGCGGTCTGGGAGGCAAGTGGCGAAGGTGGCGACGGGGAAAAGACGGTGCAGGGTCGCAAATCGCGGGCCAGTGCCTACTGGGGTCGCAGAGCCGCGCCCGTGGATGGCAGCGCTGTAGCTACGCGACGTCGCCGAGCGTTTTTCGGCGCAGGACGACACTTTTCCAAAACGGAGGGCCACGGCTCGGTGAGCGACGAGGCGCGGCGGTGGATTCGCCGATGGCGCGCAGGTAGCGCGCGATGCTCTTTTCGTCGGTGACCATGGCGAGCAGCTTCATGCGGCCGCCGCAGGTGTTGTCTCCCGCGCTTTTCGCCCGGCACAATCTCACGATTAACCGCGAGGACATGACCGATTTTTCTCACAATGGCGCATCCGGTGAAGCGGCCGGAAGCGAGACCGGAGGGTGAGAGCAGTGGGGCCCGTGATGACCCATGCGCAGGTCGAGATGGGGCCGCGCCTTGGTACCGTCATGGTGTCGGGCAGCATTCAGCCGGGCGCGGTGCTCGCCACGACGCGAGCAGGGCGGACTGCCGGGCCCCCGCCGAGGCGGGAAGCGCCGAACAGTCTGCTCGCGTCGCAGCCGAGCCCTATTGTCAGAACAAGATGTCGTCGTGGGTGAAGGCAGGGTCGATCTTGTGACGGTAATCGTCGATGAGGTGACGCAGATGTCGACCGTGCACCACGATCTCGCGTGCGGCGAGAACGACGGGCGAGGTCTCGGGCCAGGTGCAGGCTTTGGGATCGAGCTCAGGAACGAAGGCGGGCAGGGCTTCGAGGGTGACGGCGAGAGCCGCGTCCAAAAGTACGAGGGCCGAGAGCTCGGGATCTGCAGCGAGGTCGTTCTTGCCGGTGCTTCGCCAACGGGGAGCGGCGTCCATCACGTCACCTCCGGCATGGCGGCCTGAACGTGCTCGATGGCCACGACCTTTTGCTTGGCGAGGGCGGCCGCCAAAAGAGCGTGGTGAGCGAGCAGATGAGCGTAGGTAAATCAAACGCCATGGGCGAAGAAAAAAGCCGAACGCGGCGCCGGCACGAAGACTCGCGAAGACATCCTCGGCAGCCTACGAGGACCGTTTCGAGGTCGTGCAGGCGGCGAAATGGCTTGAATTTTGGACGGAGGGCGCACTCGTCCAGCGAAGGCGCGGTCCTCCGGGTATGCCTCCGGATGGCTACGCCACGTCGTGAAGGGCTTTTCTGCGCAGCACCGGTGGCTACGCCACGTCGTGAAGGGCTTTTCTGCGTAGCACCGTGCTCTTCCAATAAGGAGGGCCGCGGCTTGGCGGGCGCCCTGGGGTGTCGGTCGGCTCGCCGATGGCGCGGAGATAGCGGGCGATACTTTTCGGAGCGGTGACCATAGTGAGGAGCTTCATGCGACTGCCGCACTTGAGGCATCGAAGAACGTCGAAGTCGAATGTGCGCTGGAGCAGGTCGGCCCACGCGCGATAGGTGCCGTGCCGGCGGGGAGGTTTGGCCTCGTCGAGGGCATCGAGGTTTTCGATAGTCGGGTCGGTCTCGGGTGGCGCGGGAGCGATTTGCGCGCGCCACTTGCTGGCAGGTGCGATCACGCCTGCGTACTTCACGGTGTGGTAGCGAGGTGGTGGCACGCTCATGGCAAGCCGGCAGAGGAGCGACAAGGGGTCCATCTCGACGGCGATGGTGCCATCGGCGTAGGCACGCTTGAGGGTGATGGCAACGAGGCCATCTTTCTGGGTCGTCACCCGTTCTTGTGCGACGGGCGGGCGAAGCACGTAGCGAAGGAGCGCTTCGCGTCCGGCGGTGTCGAGCGCTCCGACCCGCGTCGCCGCATGCAGGGTGAAGCCATCGAGCGAAACGCAAAGAGGCTTGTCGTAGGCAAGGTCGCTCGGCTGCAAGGGCTGAAGTCCGCGCAGCCACTGAGGACCGGCGGGGGGCACCTGACCGGAGACCGCGGAGGCAGCGAGTAGTCCGTCAGCCTCTTGGCCGGCGGCTTCATCGGTGTCATCCGATTCGAGCAGGGACCGGCGCTCGAGGTAGCGCGCCATGCGCCGGACCGCTCGTTCGAGTACCTCGCCGACTTCACGGGTTCGCAGGTGTCCGAGTTCTTCCCACGCGAGTGCGGTGCCGTCTTGATGGTAAGTCCCGTCGAGAACGACGGCGTGAAGATGCGGATTGAGTCGCAAGTCAGAAGACGTGCGCTGCACCACGGTGACCGATCCGGTCTTGGCGTGCTGCACACCGTGTGCGGCTGCGCGCTCGGCGTAGAACGCGTGCACGCTCGTGACGAAGATGCGCGTGAGCGCGCAGCGTGCCGTCCATCGCGAGCCTCTTGCGCCAGGCAAATGGGAAAGTCAGCACCCATTGCCGGACGTCCACTTCGGGCAGCACGCGTTCCATAAGGTTGGCCGCCGTCGCGCACATGCGCCTGCCCATGCACGACGGGCAAAACCCTCTGCCCTTACACGAAAAAGCCACAAGGTGACTCTCGTCGCACGACCCGCACCGGAGCCTCGCGAAGCCTCGACAAAGCAACCCGCAGTCCAGGTACGCCTCAAGCTCTTTCTTAGCATGCTTGGGCAACTTGATGTCGAGCGCGCCGTCGTCGATGGCCCCGTAGAGTGTCTCCAGGTTGTCGCTCACGACTTCGTAAAGCGTCGTGAGCTCGGGCCGGTGACGTTCGTACTGGCTAGCGTGAGCTCGGGCGGCAAGACCCACACGCCTTTGCTTCGCGAGCGTCGTGCCAGCGCCGTGGTCCGGCTTTTTCGCCGTGTTATTGCGGTAAGCGCTGCACGAAGAGGCGGTATGGCGCAACGACTCGGGAGCGGCGATGCTCACGTCCGTGGACGGCGGTCGTTCAGTTCGACGGATCCTGCTTTTTCGAGGCGGGCACGGTAATCGGCCCGAGAGGCAGCTTGAGCTCTTTGGGGCAGAGCCGAGCCCGGGTGTCGCGCCAGTACTTCGGGGCGAGTTCGAGGTAGCGGTCGCGCGGCCAGTAGGGAACGATGCGGATGATCTCGGCGAGGTAAAGCTCGGGGTCGAGGTTGTGCAGCTTGCAGGAGGCGACAAGCGAGAGGATGTTGCCGGCCGCGGTGGCGTGGTCGTCGGAACCGTAAAACATCCACGCCCGACGTCCCGTCGCAATGGCCCTGAGCTCGCGTTCCGCGGAGTTGTTCTCCATGCGCAGCCGACCATCGTCGAGGAACCGGCGGAGCGCCTGCTCGTGCCGCACGGAGTAGCCGAGAGCAGTCGCGACGAGGCCTCGGCCTTCGAGCTTGTCGTATTCGGCGCGAGCCCAGGAGAAGAACGCATCGACGAGGGGGCGTACGGCTTGGTCGCGTCGCTCCTTGCGCTGCGCGGGGGCAAGCTTGGCGAGCGCACGGTCGGCGTCGAAGATCGCATCGATGAGGCGCACGCCGTCGATGCCGAGCGGATGTCTGCAAACCGCAGCCTCCCAGTATTTCCTGCGGGCATGCGAGTTATCCCGAGCTCGGGATAACTCGCACGCGCGCAGGCGCTTCTACGATGCGCAGATGACCGACAAGGATCGAGCGCTCGTCGGCATCGGCTTCATCAAAAAGCTGTACGAGGCCGACCATGCCGCGGCAAAGCTTCCGCCATCGCGACGCACCGACGAACGTCGCCGGATGGCGGCGCCGGTGCTCGACGCGTTCAAGGCGTGGCTCGATGCCGAAGCGCTCACCGTGTTGCCTCAGGCGCCGATCGCCGAAGCGATCGGTTACGCGCGCAACCAATGGGGCGCACTCACTCGCTTCCTCGACGATGCCCGGCTCAAGCTCGACAACAACACCGCCGAGCGCCAACTGCGGCGCGTCGCCGTCGGACGCAAGAATTGGCTCTTCGCGGGCAGCGAGTCCGGAGCCGAGCGCGCGTGCGTCATCTACTCGTTGCTCGCCACCTGCAAGCTCCACGGCGTCAACTCGTTCCACTACTTGAAAGACGTTCTCGTGCGCATCGGCTCGCACCCCGCTCGCGACGTCCTCGCACTCAGCCCCAAAGCCTGGAAACAGGCACGCCAGAACATCGATGCTTCTCAGCTCATCGCGAGCTGACGTCCGTCGGTTCCGTGCTCCCACGCCCTGCAGCTTGCCTCACCGGCCCCCACCCGCACAGGGTGCGGTTCGCCGGTCGCTTACGAAGTGAAGACGGTGGTCGTTCGGCGGTTCGGCGGCGGCGGACGACGCGATATTCGGCGGCGAAGCGGCGAAGCGTAAGCCTCGCCGCTCTTCGCAAGACGGGCAGCGGCGAGGACTTACCGCCGATCCGCACGCGGGCGCACGAAGCTGAGCGTTCGGGCGCGGAGACCGGCGACCATCCCTTTGTGGGGCATCATTGCCGCAGCCTGAGAATGCACGCACCACGACGTCGGGCGAGACAGCAGTGTCGAAGTGATGACGATGCTTACGACCTTTCCACTGTTCGGACGGTGGCGTAGGATGCGCGCGTGTCGGGGGACAAGAAGCTTGCGGATGGCGTATACGGCGGTCCCTCTTTAAGCGGAGGTGCAGTTGCCGCGCAAAGCGCGGCGGCGCGATCCGTGTCCACCGAAGGAGGTGGAGATACGCAGGGAGCGAGTTCGCTGCCTACGATCTCGCTCCCCAAGGGTGGCGGTGCCATTCGCGGGATGGGCGAGAAGTTCGCCGCCAACCCCGTTACCGGCACTGGCTCGATGACGGTGCCGATCCCCACGAGCCCCGGCCGCGCGGGGTTCGGGCCGCAACTATCACTCTCGTACGACTCGGGCTCGGGCAACGGCCCCTTCGGGTTCGGGTGGTCGCTCTCGCTCCCGTCCATCACGCGCAAGAGCGACAAGGGGCTGCCTCAATACGACGACGCCGGCGAGTCCGACGTTTACGTGCTCTCGGGCACCGAAGACCTCGTGCCCGTTCTCGAGGCGGACGGCAGCAGGAGCAAGGACGACGTCAGCGCTCCGGGCTTCACGATTCATCGCTATCGTCCGCGGATCGAGGGACTCTTCGCGCGCATCGAGCGATGGACCAACCGAGCCACGGGAGAGATCCACTGGCGCTCGATCACGCGCGAGAACGTCACGACCCTCTACGGCCGCGACAACAACTCCCGCATCTTCGATCCAGCGGACCCCGATCCAGCGCATCCAACGCGCATCTTCACCTGGCTCATCTGCGCGAGCTACGACGACAAGGGCAACGCGATCGTCTACGAGTACGCGGCCGAGAATGATGCGGGGGTCGACCAGACGCTAACCAACGAGCGCAATCGCACCCGCACGGCCAATCGCTACCTGAAGCGCGTCAAGTACGGCAATCGCATCTCGCGCCTCGTTCAGCCGGACCTCTCCGCCGGGACGTGGCTCTTCGAGGTGGTGTTCGACTACGACGAAGGCCACTACGAGGAAATCCCTCTCGCCCAGGGGCAACCGGCAGACGCACAACACCAGCTCGTTCGCGCTTCATGGAAGACCGACGGCACGTGGGCACTAAGACCCGATGCCTTCTCATCGCATCGAGCCGGTTTCGAGGCGCGCTCGTACCGCCGGTGCCGTCGCGCGCTGATGTTCCACCGGTTCCCGGAGTTGAACCAGGACCGTCTTGCGGACCTGGGTGACGAGCCCTACCTCGTTCGCGCCATCGAGTTCGAGTACAAGGATCTCGACTATACGAAGGCGCCGTCGGTCGACAACGAGCTCGTGCATCAGGGCAGCACGCGATTCGCTTCGTTCATTCAATCCATCACCCAGTCCGGGTTCGTGCGCGACGATGGCCAAGCAGTCGTCGAACGCGGTGGCGTCAAGTACCTCACCTATCTGAGGCGGACTTTGCCGCCGCTCGAGTTCGAGTACAGCAAGGCAAAGATCAAAGACGAGGTCCGGCACCTCGATGCCGCGGCAGCCGAGAATCTTCCCGTAGGCATCGACGGCTCGACTTACCAATGGGTCGATCTCGACGGCGAAGGCGTTTCGGGAATCCTGACGGAACAGGCGGGCGCGTGGTTCTACAAGCCCAATCTTGGAGACGGCCGCTTCGGAGCGATGCAGGTGGTTCGCACCAAGCCGTCGCTGTTCGCGATGGCGAGTGGCGGGACGCAGCTGCTTGACCTCTCGGGTGACGGCCAGCTAGACGTCGTCTCGTTCAGTGATCCAACGCCTGGCTTCTACGAGCGGACCCAAGAAGAGAGCTGGGAGACCTTCCGCACGGTCCGCAAGCTGCCGAACCTCAACTGGAACCAGCCCAATCTTCGTTTCCTCGACCTCGACGGTGACGGCCATGCGGACATCCTCATCACCGAGGACAACGTCTTCATCTGGTATCCCTCCCTCGCGGAGGACGGATTCGGTCCCGCTCGCCAGGTCCACCAGCCGCGCGACGAGGAGCGAGGGCCGCGCCTGGTGCTCGCTGACCAGACGCAGTCTATCTATCTCGCGGATCTCTGCGGCGACGGCCTCACCGACCTGGTGCGGATTCGGAACGGTGAAGTCTGCTACTGGCCGAGCCTCGGCTATGGCCGTTTCGGCGCCAAGGTCACCATGGACAACGCGCCATGGTTCGACAACCCCGACCAGTTCGAGCAGCGGCGCATTCGACTGGCCGACATCGACGGCTCGGGAACGACCGACATCATCTACCTGCACCGCGACGGCGTGCGCATTTACTTCAACCAGTCGGGCAACCGCTGGAGCAAGGCGCGCCATCTTCCGACGTTCCCGCGCATCGACAATCTAACGTCGATATCGACAGCCGACCTGCTCGGCAACGGAACCGCATGCTTGGTCTGGTCATCGCCGCTACCCGGCGATGCGCGACGTCCGATTCGCTATGTCGATCTGATGGGCGGGCAGAAGCCCCACCTGCTCATCCGCTCGACGAACAACCTCGGCGCCGAGACGAAGGTCGACTACGCGTCCTCCACGAAGTTCTACTTCGAGGACAAAGACGCGGGCACGCCGTGGATCACGCGGCTGCCGTTCCCGGTGCACGTCGTCGAGCGCATGACGATGTTCGATCGGATCAGCGGCAATCGCTTTGTCACCTCGTACAAGTACCACCACGGCTATTTCGACGGGGTCGAGCGTGAGTTCCGCGGCTTCGGAATGGTCGAGCAGAGGGACACCGAAGAGTTCGCGACCGTTGCCGCAGGTGCGCAGCCAGACGCTACCAACGTCGATGCCGCTTCGCACGTGCCGCCCGTGCTGACGAAGCCTGGTTTCACACGGGCATCTATCTCGGGCGAGACCACGTCTCCGACTTTTTCGCCGGCCTCCTCGATGACAAAGATGTCGGCGAGTACTACCGAGAACCGGGGCTCACCGATGCCCTGGCGAGGGAGCGGCTGCTTCCGGACACGGTTCTTCCGGACAAGCTGACGCTCGAGGAGGAACGCGAGGCGTGCCGTGCGCTCAAGGGCATGATGCTGCGCCAGGAGGTGTACGCGCTCGACGCAACCGACACCTCTTCGCCCGAGGAGAAGAAGCGCGCAGCCACGCCCTACACGGTCGTCGAGCAGAACTTCACGCTCGCGCGACTACAGCCGCGGCTGACCAATCGCCATGCGGTCTTTTTTGCCCATCCCCGCGAGGTCCTGAGCAACCACTACGAGCGCAACCCCGCGGACCCGCGCATCAGCCACGCGCTCACGCTGGAGGTGGACGCCTTCGGCAACGTCTTGAAGTCTCTCGCTGTTGCCTATGGTCGTCGCACGCCGTCCACGGACGCGGCGCTGACGGCCGAAGACAAAGCGAAGCAATCTCAGCTCCTCATTACGTACACCGAGAGCAGCTACACGCAGAACGAGATTCCCCCGGCTGTTCTGGCGGCAGGGCATCATCGCGCACCCATCCCTGTCGAGGTCCGAACCTATGAACTGACGGGGTTCGCGCCCGAGAAGGGCGTGCGGTTCAGCTTTGAGGAATGGTCTCGGAACAACTTCGCCCTGCTCGCGTCGGCTGCGGAGATTCCATACGAGCTCAAGGCCGAAATCACCAAGAAGCAGAAGCGTCTCATCGAGGACGTGCGCGCGCTCTATCGCAAGGACGATCTGAGCGCCCTGTCGCCGCTCGGCAAGGTTGAGTCTCAGGCACTGCCGGGCGAGACGTACAAGCTGGCGCTGACGCCTTCGCTCCTCGCTCAAGTCTTCACGCGAAAGCGAGCCGGTCAGCCCGACGAGGCGCTGCTACCCAACCCGGACGCGCTGCTCGAAGGAAAGGGCAGCGATCAAGGTGGGTACGTCGCTTGGGACGGCAATTGGTGGATACCGTCGGGCAAGGTCTTCTTCGATTCGGGAGCGAACACGAGCAATCCGGCGCTCACCGCCGCCATCGAGCTGAGCACGGCGCGCCAGCACTTCTTCGTGCCGCGGAAGGTCGCCGATGCCTTCGGTCACACCACGGTGGTCGAATACGACGTCTACGATCTGCTCGTCACCCGAACCACGGACCCGGTAGGCAACTCGATCGCAGCCGCGAACGACTATCGCGTGCTGCAACCTCGAGAGGTCACGGATCCGAACCGCAACCGTTCGGCCTCGGCCTTCGACGCGCTCGGGATGGTCGTCGCGACCGCGGTGATGGGGAAGCCCGGGCAACCGCTCGGTGACTTGCTGGAGGGTTTCAGCGCTGATCCGACGCTGGCCAAGGTGCGCGCCTTCATCGCGGATCCTCAGGCAGAAGCGGCATCCCTCCTGGGTAAGGCCACGACCCGCATCGTGTACGACCTCGATCGCTACAGGCGAGTTGGACAGCCTCCGTTCGCTGCCACGCTGGCGCGCGAAACCCACTTCGAGCCGGCACGCGACGGCGAGACCAAGATCCAGCTCAGCTTTTCCTTCTCGGACGGGTTTGGTCGCGAGATTCAGAAGAAGATTCAGGCGGAGCCGGGAAAAGCTCGTAAGCGCCAACACCCCGTGGCGTTGCCCTCCGGCGACATCGCGCCCGGCAAGCTTGAACCGGGAGATGCAGACGTTCCCCGGCGCTGGGTCGGCTCCGGTCGCACCGTCTTCAACAACAAGGGCAAGCCTGTCAAGCAGTACGAACCTTTCTTCAGCGCGACGCACCTGCACGAGAGCGAGTCCGAGGTCACGGATACGGGCGTCAGCCCCGTGCTCTTCTACGATCCGGTCGAGCGTGTCGTCGCTACGCTGCATCCGAATCACACCTACGAGAAGGTCGTCTTCGATCCCTGGCAGCAGACAACCTTCGATGTGAACGACACTGCTTCTGGGGTCCTGGGCGAGCAACAGTTCGCGACTCGAGACCAGACTGGCGATCCCCGTACCGACCCCGACATCAAGGGCTACGTCCGCGAGTACTTCAAGACGCAGCCCAACTGGGAGACGTGGCACGCGCAGCGAATCGGCAACGCGATGGGTGCGGCCGAGCGGGATGCAGCCCGAAAGGCCGAGGCGCATGCGAACACGCCGCCCACCGCCCACCTCGATGTCCTCGGCCGCGTGTTCATTACGCTCGCGCACAACAAGGTGGTCTGTCCCGGCCACGCGTTGGACGGCACGGTCGACCGTTTCGCAACCCGGGTAGACCTCGACATCGAGGGCAACCAGAGAGCGGTGCGCGACGCCGTCAAGAAGGCCGTCGATGCCCAAGGCAACGCCATCGTGGACGAACTCGGGCGCATCGTCATGCGGTACGACTACGACCTCCTCGGCAACCGCATTCACCAAGCCAGCATGGAGGCCGGTGAGCGGTGGATGTTGAACGACGCGACCGGCAAGCCTATCCGTGCCTGGAACGATCGGCGGTACGACACGCGCTTGGAGTACGATCCACTGCGGCGACCGATTCGGTCGTTTGTCAAAGGTGGGGATGGCACGCCGAAGAGCGAGCTGTTTGCGCAGGAAATCCTTTTCGCACGCACAGTCTACGGCGAGCAGCATCCCGATGGGTTGGCGCTCAATCTTCGAACCAGGCCTTTCCTGCAGTTCGACAGTGCTGGTGTCGTCACGCACCAGGGAGTGAATCCAACGACAGGACAGGACGAGTCCTACGATTTCAAAGGAAACCCTCTACGCAGCTCTAGGACCCTAGCGAAGCTTGATCCGGCTACAGGACAGCCCGCATACCGGGCCACGGTTGACTGGACGACAGTGGATCAGGTGGTCCCGCGAGCTGCGACGACCGCCCTAGATATCGCGCAGCTGACGGCCGCGCTTGGACCGGTCGTCGACGCGGGCGTCTTCCGCACCAGCACGACGTTCGATGCGTTGAACCGCCCGCTCACGGTCACCTCACCGGATCGCAGCGTTTATCGGCCAACATTCAACGAGGCCAACCTTCTCGACAAGGTCGAAGTAGAGATTCGCGGCGCCGGCGTCGCCACGGCCGTCGTGACGAACATCGACTACAACGCGAAGGGGCAACGCGAGAAGATTGAATATGGCAACGGCGCTACCACAGAGTACAAGTACGACGAGTTCACCTTTCGCCTCTCACGCCTGAAGACGACCCGGCCCGCCAACGCCGACGCGACCGCATCGCAGCTCTTCAACGACCCTTCGATAGTGCAGGACCTGCGCTACTCGTACGACCCGGTCGGCAACATCACGCGGATCGAAGACGTCGCGCTCAAGACCATCATCCGGAACGGGCAGAACGTCGAGCCCGTGGGCGCGTATACGTACGACGCCATCTATCGCCTCATCGAAGCCGTCGGGCGCGAGCACATCGGACAGAACGCGTTCGATTTCAATCCGCCGAATGGCGACTACCGTGACTACCCGTTCGGTGGCTATCGAGCACACCCGAACGATCTGCAGGCGCTGCGCAACTACACCGACCGCTACGAGTACGATCCGGTCGGCAATTTCGCAGCGCTCGCCCACCGCTTCAACGGCGTGGGTTGGACACGCCGCTACGATTACCAGGAGAACAGCCTGCTCGAGGCCGGTAAGAAGAACAACCGGCTGACGAGAACCACCGTGGGCAACGGGCTCAACCAGGTCGAGCCCTACACGCACGACGCCCACGGCAACATGGCGTCGATGCCGCATCTCGCGGCGATGGTCTGGGACTTCAAGGACGAGCTCCAGCGGGCCGATCTTGGAGGCGGCGGCACGGCTTACTACGTCTACGACGGCGCCGGTCAGCGCGTACGCAAGGTCATCGAGTTGCAGAACGGCGCGCGACAGAAAGAGCGGCTGTACCTCGGTGGGTTCGAGATCTATCGCGAGTACGACGGTAATGGGAGCGCGCCCATTCTTGAACGGGAGTCGCTACACGTCCTGGACGACAAACAGCGCATCGGCCTCGTCGAGACGCAGACCATACAGAACGGAAACGCGGTCAACGACCCGGTGCCGCTGCAGCGGTACCAACTCGGAAACCACCTCGGTTCTTCGAATGTCGAGCTCGACAAGGATGGCGCACTGATCGCGTACGAGGAGTACCACCCGTATGGGACAACGTCATTCCGGGCCGGACGCAGCGCCGCCGAGGTGAGCCTCAAGCGATATCGATACTCAAGAAAGGAGCGGGACGATGAGACGGGGCTTTGCTACTTCGGAGCGCGGTACTACGCGTGCTGGCTGGGACGATGGACTAGTCCTGACAAGCAACAGCAGTACACTAACGGGTTTCTCGCCCTCGGCAATAGTCCAGTAACTCGTGTCGATCCAACGGGCGGCACTGACTACGACTGGGCGGCGGACGCCGCCTTCTATATGGTCCATCAGGACGATCCTGAAGCCATTGAATCCTACCAGAACGCCCGAGCAATTGAGGACAGAAACCGTGGTCTTGGCTTTCTTTTCGGCCTCGCGATCGTAGCCACGGGTGGGGCGGTACTGCGCTACGCGCCAGGCATCTTGCGCTGGTCTCTAGCGAATCCAGAGAAAGTTGTTGTCGGTGGATCTTTTGCGGTGGGGCTTGCGGACCCGCATCCGCCAGGGGCATCGCCGCTAGACGTGCCGGGACCATTTGATGATGCGGGAAGGGTTGCGAAGGCAGGGGGCAAGGAAGTGCTCGAAAAGGCAGGGCGGGTACTTGAGACGAAGGTGGTCCCTGCGGTCGAGAAGAAGGTCGTCCCCGCGGTCAAGAAGAAGGTCGTCGAAAAGGTCGAGAAGGACGTTGCGGGGTCTCTTGAAAAGAAGATCGCCTCTGACGCTGAAAAGAAGGCTGCTGCCGAACTCGAGAAGAGGGCAGCATCCGCGGAGGCTAAGTCGGGCGAAAAGGTTGCGACGCACGTGGCCGGTCTGCCGGCAACAACGGAAGCAAGCGTGGCCGATAAGCTTGAGCGTTACTTGTTGAATCCTAGTCACCCCGTTGGTGGGACAAAGGCCAAGTGGTTCAAGGCAGCACTCGGATTTACCCGCGAAAATGCTGGATCTCTTGCCGCACAGATAAAGTTCGATCCTGCACGGGCGGTGGCTACGGAGCTGACTAAACATGGACAGCAATTCGATCAAGTGATTTCGATTGTTGGCGCAAATGGCAAGACAATCGACGTGCCGTTCGGATGGATTCGTAACAATGACGGAGTCGTTCGCTTGGTGACCGGAATACCTGCGAAGAAGTGAGAAACAACGATGCGATTTGAAGACTACGATTACGTCGAGTTGTTAGAGACCATCGCGCCGAAACTCCCTGCGGGAACTCGTGGCGCAATCGTGATGACTTATCCGGTTGAGCCTCGCGAATATGAAGTTGAGTTCGTGGATGCGAACGGAGACACGATCGAGGTACGAACCGTAAAGGAAAGTCAGCTGCAAAGGATCGAACGGGTTTCTAAGCCATGACGCAAAGTCGTGGCTTGTTCTACTATCCCTACGCCTCGTTCACGGATAGGCAGCTTCCGCTGCTCAAGGTGGCGGCGCTCTACTTCGACAAGCTGACCATCCTCGACCCAGTCGGTGCGAGCTGGGCAACGGTCGGCGCGACTCACGTCGCCCGCGACGCGATCAAGCTCTTGAAGGACGCCGACATTCTGGAGATCGTGACGCCGGCCGACGTGCTCGCGAAGTACGATGGCCCGCTCACCGAAGCCATCCGCCGCGACATGGTTGATCGCGAGTTTCTCGAGCTCTGCGACGCCCAGGCCAAAGCCGCCGGCAAGCAGCGATGGACCCTCTCGCTCGCGAAGGTCCCACAGCAGCTACAGACCGACCAGACGATGCGCCACCTGATGGGAGACCTCGCGCGCGAGGTGGCGAGGGACTCGGGCCAATTCCGAGAGAAGGCCGGCGTGAATCCAGGGGAGTACTACGAGTACGCCGAGCGCGGGCAAGCGTTCGACGAGTACCGCGAGGGGTACGGCGGCAACGTCGAGTACCGCTTCGGCGAATCGATCATGATGAACCACGCCCTGTTCACTGGCCTCCTGCACTCGGGCGCCACGCCGATCACCGACGATCCGTTTCACAACCAGGTCCTCGCCCACAAGCTCCAGCGGATCGCGCAGGAGCCGGCCATTCGCCAGGCAATTGCCGGTCGCATGCAGCAGCGGAAGCTCAAGGCGGAGGCGCTGGCCGCGGCGGCGCTCACCGACACGCAAGTCAAGCTGCCCATCCTGCACCCCGCGGTGCCGCTGGCTGAGGTTCTCGAGTACCGGCAGACGAACCCAGATGCCCTCGCCAAGGTTCGCGAGACGCTCGGACTGATGGCAAGGCGCATCGAAGCCGAGCCCTGGAGCGCCGACTTCGCCAGCGAGATCGAGACCAAGACCGTCCCGGAGCTCATCGGCCAGCTTACGGACGCTGCCAAAGCTCGCGATGCGTGGCTCGGAACGGCCACGACCAAGAGCTGGCTCAAGGCGGCTGGCATCGCCGTAGGCGCGGCTTCGGCTGTGCTCGCTGTCGTAACCGCGCCGGTGACGCCGGTTGCGCTCGCCATCGCCGGGCTCGGGATCGTGTCCGGCAGCGCGATCCCCGGCGCCGAGTGGCTGCTCGATTGGCGTGACGGCAAGAAAACCATCCAAGAGAACGGGCTGCACTACCTGTTGCGCGTGTGAAGAGAGAACGGAGAAGGCGACATGCCACCGACCAGGCGAACACCCTTCAAGATTCCACGAGGAGCGCCGGCTCGCCCACTTTACGAGACACAGACGCTCAGCCAGCCCCATCACGGCATCGCCTATCGCGCTGCCGACGCAGTGCACCCGGGAAGCTGAGAATCAAGGAGAGTCACTATGGCAAACTCCATCAACGGGCGGGTGTTCGACGAACGGAGCCGCCGTCCAGTCCCGGGCTTGACGGTCGAGGCGTTCACGAAGCGGGCCTCTGAGAGTCTTGGGATCGCGCAGACGAACGCGGACGGCGCCTTCGAGTTGGCCGTGAATCCCCGCCGTTTCAAGGTGCTCGTGACCGACGGCGAAGACGTCGGATTCCGCGTCACTGGACCGAACCGTGAGGTGTACACCGTAAGTGGCGCGGGGCTGTGGAGCGGGCGTAAGCCCGACGAAGTCGTTTCCGTTATCGTTCGACCTCTAAAGGCCGAGCCGACTCCGGGCGCCGGGCTGCTGTCGGTGCAAGGAGTAGTCACGGATGCCGCCGGCGTCGCCGCCGTCGGGCTCGACGTCGAGGCGTGGGACCGGTCCGTGGCTGGCAAGAAGCTCCTTGGTACCGCCCGCACCGGCGCCGATGGCCGGTACGTGGTCACGTACGACGAGGCAGCGCTGTCCGGCAAGTCCGCGGCCGACTTGCTGGTCCGCGTGGTCATCGCCGGTCGCGCGGACCCCGTCGTCACCGAGAGCGACACCCGGTTCCAGGCACCGCAGCACGTGACTGTCGATCTCGTCATCGAGCGCGCCGATGTGCCGGCCGCTCCGGAGTACGGCCGGCTACTCGCGCAAGTCAAACCCCTGCTGGGCGACCGACACCTCAGAGACGTCGACGCGGACGGTGTCGGCTACCTCGCCGGACGCGGCGCCTGGGACGCGCGCGGGGTCGCGATGGCGGCGCGGGCAGAAGCTGAGCGCACAGACGCAGATCCCCGCCTCGCACTACTACGCTCTGATGCGTGCCGGCTTGCCCGGCGAGCTCGACCAGATCTATCGGCTCGACGACAACACGGTCAGGGAGGCGCTCAAGCGCGCTAAGCAGGGCGGCGTCATCTCGGCCGACGACGATATTGAGCTCACCTTGCGGCTGCACCGGGCGGCGGCGCTGGAAAGCCTGCGCAAGTTTCGGCCGGAAGGGAGGGTGTCGACGCTAGGCGACATGCTGAGCGTGCGGCTCGACGCCGACCGGCAGAGGATTTTCCTCGACACGTACCGGTCGACGAACAGCGACCCTGACGCGCTGTGGTCCTCACTCGCCGACCGCGGGTTCGATAAACGCACCATCAACGCACTGCAGACCGACGCCGTGCTCGGCGAGCTCACGCGGCAGAACGCGCCCTTGGTCGGCCGGCTAGTCAAGCGGACCGGACTGAGCGACGCCGCCGAGCTCGCCGACCTGGGCTTCTACCGCGCGGCGGCGTGGCGCGACGTCGTCGGCGACGACGTTCCCGAGGGGCTCACGGTCGAGCAGTACACATCCGGACTCGCGGCGCAGGTCGCGACCCGGTTCCCCGCACGGGTCACCGCCGACCTCGTCCGCAGTAACGCCGTCGCTGTCGCGCCTGAGGCAAAGGACGAGGTCGCCGCGTTCTTCGCGCAACCTGGTGCGAACGCGTCGCTCGGCATCGCTCCCGTGCGCACGTGGGATGGCTTCGCGGACCTCAGCACTAGTGCCCGGGAAGGCGCGCTCAAGGTGGAGCGGCTATTCCAGATCAGCCCGTCGAACGACGCGATGGTGACGCTGTCGTCCCTTGGCATCGACTCCGCGCTTCAGGTCATGCGGTACTCCCCGACGGGGTTCGTCGCCGCGTTCGGGGACAAGTTCCCCAGCACCATGGAGGCCCGGCTCACGTACGCGAAGGCGCAGCAGGTGCACACCACCGCGCTCAGCATCGCGTCCCAGTACCTCGCTTACCGCGGCGCGCCGAACGTGTACAGCATCACCGGACAGCTCACTCGGCAAGCGCCGGATCCGCACCCGGAGATCGCCGCATGGGCCACCCTCGAGGACCTGTTCGGCAGCATGGACTATTGCTCGTGCGACCACTGCCGCTCGGTGTTGAGCCCCGCGGCATACCTGGTCGAGCTTCTCGAGTTTGTCGACGTCGCCGACGAACCTCATACGCTCGAAAACCCGCTCGACGTGCTGCTCGCGCGCCGCCCGGACCTCCAGCACCTCGGCCTGTCCTGCGAGAACACCAACACCGCGCTGCCCTACGTCGACCTCGTCCTCGAGATCCTCGAGCACTGGGTCGTCAACGGCACGCTCGTCGGCTTCGAGGGCCACGACACCCGGCCCGACGCCGCGACGGCCGATCTCCTCGCCGAGCCAGACTTCGTCGTCGACACCGCGTACGACACGACGAAGGCCGCGGTGTACCCGCCGCCGCTTCCGTTTGACGCGCCGCTCGTGCACCTGCGCACACTGTTCGAGGTCTGGGACACGTCCCTGCCGGCCGCGCTCGACATGCTCGGCGCACCGGCGGACGCGCGGCGCGAGTGGCTCGGGCTCAACGCCGGGGAGCTGTCGCTGCTCACCGACGTCGGTTTTCGCGCGCTGCCGGAACTGTACGGCGAGCCCGCCGCGACGACGCTCGCCGCGCTCAACGCGATCGTCGGCAACGCCAAGACGTTCAGCCGGCGCACTGACGTCACGTACATCCAGCTCGCGGACCTGCTGCGGTCGCCGTTCGTCAACCCGGGGTCGGTGCTCGTGCCGCTGCTCGAAGCGCTGCACGTGTCGATCGGCCAGATCCAGGAACGGTTCGACGGCGCGCTCTCCGACGGCGACTTCACCGACCTGTTGCCGGACGACCTCGACCCGGCCCCGTTCGGCGGCAACGTGCTCGCATGGCTCGACACGAACCGCGACCTCATCATGGGCACGATCACGCTCACGGACCTGACGCCGCCTGACGACGCCACCCACGCGTGCGACTTCGGCATGATCGAGCTGCGGCACGTGCTGCCCGACATGACCGCGAACCAGCTCACGGAGATCGACCACCACCGGCTGCTGCGGTTCATCCGGCTGTGGAAGAAGCTCGGCTGGAGCATCACGGCGACCGACACCGCAATCGCGGCCTTCCTCGGCGTCGACCCCGCGACGCTCACCACCGCGACGCTCGACGCCGCGTTCGCCGCCCTGCTCGACCGCCTCGCCGGGTTCCTCCGACTGGCCGCCCAGCTCGACCTGTCCGCGAAGAAGCGGAACCAGTGGCTCGCGCTGTTCGAGCCGGGACTCGACCCGGCGGTCCGGCAGGACCGGCTCGCGTCGCTTGTCAGGCTCGGCACGGTCGACCTCGACACCCTGATCGAGCTGTCCGGCATCGACCCTTTCGCGGACGACCTCGGCTCCACAGACCCGTCCCTCCCCCGGCTCGTCGACGCCGCCGCGCTGCTCAAGGGCACAAAGCTCAAAGTCGCCGACGTCGACTTTCTGCTGCGGCACGCCGATCCGACCGGCAAGCTCACGCCGACGCCGGCACAGGTCGAGCGGGACCTGTCGGTCCTGCGTAACGCGCTCACCGCAGTTGACATTGAGCTCGCGGTGCCGACGGCCACGGCCGATCTCGGTGCCGCGGCGGCTCGCATGGCCCTCGTGTACGACGCCGCCGTCGGCGACCGGTTCGTCGCGCTCGTCGCGGGCACCACGACGTACGCGGTGCCGCTTGTCACCGCCGAGGAGATGCTGCCAGCACCGCTTACCGCGATCGCCCCAGGCGTGCGGATCGACTCGTTCCACAACACCCTGACCTCGACCGGCCCGCTCTCCGCCGCGACGCGGACTGCACTCGACACCGCGACCGTGACGCTCACGCTCGCCGACGTCGAGGAAATCGCCGCACCAGCCGAGCTCACGGCGTTCAAGGCCGCGCTCACGACCGCGTTCCAGGGCCTCCAGGACGCGGCGGACGCCGACCTCGACGACCTCGACGCCGAGTTCCCCGAGCTCAAGGCACTTTACGACACCCTCATCACGCTTACCGATCCCGCGGCGCAGGCCGCGGCGATCGTTGTGGGCATCCTCCCGGAGCTACGGGCGAGCTTGCGCGGCACCGCCCTCCGCACGGCGCTCGCGAGCGTGACGAAGGCCGACGTCGAGGTCCTCGACGCGATCGCGTCCGACCCCGACGTGCTGCACGCCGACGGCGACCCGACCGCGAGCTTCCTCGACGACTTCGCCGGGCTCGAGACGCCGCCGTCGCTCGGCGCGAACGGGACCCACGAGCTGCTGCTCGATCCGCCCGCGAGCGCCGACTTCCTGCTCTACGTCGCCGCCCCGACGGGCACGTCGGTGACCCTCGACGTCGACGGCGTGACGGCCATCCCGACGACCCCCACCGACGCCGACGGCGAGTTGCGCGGCGCCGCCTCGTTTGCGCTCACCGCGGGCGACCTCGTTCCGGTCACGCTCACGCTCGCCGGCCTGCCCGCGGGTCAGTCGGCGGAGCTGCGCTGGCGCACGAACGGGCTGGCCAAGGCCGCAATCCCGGCGTCCCGCGTGTACGACGCCGACGCGTACGTGCAGGCCGAACGCACGCTTCGCCGCGTGCAGAAGACGGTGCTCGCAGCGAAGGCGCTCGGGCTCACCGCGGGCGAGGTCGCGGACCTCGGTGCGGTCCGAACCGTGACATCCGGGCTGTGGAACGGGCTCGCGGTCGACGGCACGATCGCAGCGGCGGACGTCGAGGCGCAGTGGGCGCGGCTCGCGTGGGTGCTGTGGTTCGTGCGGCTGAAGAAGGAGCACGAGCCGGAAAACGACACGCTCCTCGGCATCCTGCGCGACCCGGACGCGGTGGACGCGCAGGGGAAGCTTGTCGTCGCCGGCGTCATGGAGTGGGCCGAGACCGACCTCATGGCGATGCTCGCCGAGTTCGGTCTCACGGTGAACGATCTCGGTGACCTGGCGAACCTGCGCCGGGTGACCGCCGCGCTCGACCTCGTCGCGACGACCCTGCAGCCGGCGTCGGACCTCGTCGCGTGGACCGTGCCCAACCCCGACGGCGCCCTCGTGCGGGGCCTGCGTGAGACGCTCAAGCAGAGGATGGACCTCGCAGCGTGGCGGGAGTCGATGAAGAGCGTGAGCGACGTGGTGCGTAACGCTCGGCGGGACGCGCTGGTCGCGTACGTCCTTCACCACGACACGCCCTCGCCCGAGATCCAGACGGCCGACCAGCTCTACGAGTACTTCCTCGTCGACGTGCAAATGGACGCGTGCATGAAGACGTCTCGGATCCGGCTGGCGTTGTCGACCGTCCAGCTGTTCGTGCAACGCTGCCTGCTCAACTTCGAGCCGACCGTGTCACCGTCGTCGATCAACGCCGAGCACTGGACGTGGATGCGCCGGTACCGGGTTTGGGAGGCGAACCGGAAGGTGTTCCTCTACCCGGAGAACTGGCTCGAGCCGGAGCTGCGGGACGGCAAGTCGCCGTTCTTCCGCGACCTCGAGTCCGAGTTGCTCAAGGCCGACATCACGCAGAACCTCGCGGAGCTCGCCTATC
The DNA here is from genome assembly GCA_035318505.1 of Polyangiaceae bacterium. Lineage (GTDB taxonomy): Bacteria > Myxococcota_A > Polyangia > Polyangiales > Polyangiaceae > DASWDH01. Next base: position 33,993 of record DATHEQ010000051.1, read on the forward strand.
TGCACTACCTGCGCAAGCTTGACGACGTCGCGCACCTGGAGATCGCGGGCGCGTTCCTGGAGGAGAAGACCCCGGGGACGACCGATGACGACATCTTGCACGTCATCGGTCGCACGCTCGGCAGCACCCGCGAGCACTGGTACCGCCGGTACGAGTACGGGTACTGGACGCCGTGGGAGAAGATCGGGCTCAATATCGAGGGCAACATCGTAGTGCCGGTGGTGTGGAAGAAGCGGCTGTTCGTCTTCTGGGTGACCACGCTCGTGCAGGCGCAAGGCGACCCGGCGAAGTCGCCGCAGGACATCTCCGACGAGGCCTGGTTGCGCGCCGCCCGGGTAGACGCGACCGTGACGCTGCACCGGGGCGAATACTACCGCGGCACGTGGCAATCGCCGAAGTCCACCGAGACCTCGACGTCGCTCACCTGGTCGAAGCTCAGCTCGTTCGACCCGCGGCTCATCCGGTGCCTCACCACGGTGTACACGCCGACGTCGGCGGCGGGCGGTCCCCCGCTGTCGGAGCGCCTGGAGTTCCGGCTGGGCTACCGCCGGACCGGGCAGATCGGCGACTACATACTCACCTTCACCAGCCCGAACGCGCAGCCGCACGTGTGGAGCGACGACCCGTTCTGGGTGTACCTCGGGTACAACGCGTCGATGCTCGAGCTCGGTCGGACCCCGCTGCCGCAGGTCGACGCGAACCAGTGGACTTACTCGGACAAGGTCTTCACCGTCCGGGTCCTGCAGCCGTCGGAGCCGAAGGAACCGGTCGCGATGACGGTGCTGACGAAGACCGCGAACTTGGTCGATGGTTTCCGGGTCCGGCCGACGCTGCAGCACGGCGTGAGCAACCCGTGGGAGATGCCGCTGTTCTACACGGACGAGCGGAGTGTGTTCTTCGTGACCGGCGACGAGCAGCTATACCAAAAGGGCAAGTTCCACTACTACGCAGACCTCCTCGTCGACGACGGCATGCTCCATCTGCCGCACCTGTACGAGGAACCGGTGAAGCCCCAGATCCCGAAGCCCGGCGATCCTGTCTTGGACCCGACCTGGGCGCTCCAGATCCCCGGCAACACGGTGTTCGTGTTCGGCGGGACCGCATTCGACGCCGGCGGGGCCGTCAAGAAGCAGCAGCTGCGGAACCTGTGAGGTAAGGGCGATGGCGAACAAGGCGAACTTCCACGATACGATCACCGACCTCCAGACGAAGCACGGCGACCTCATCTGGGTGCACCAGGGCCGGCAGCGGCGCCGCGTGAAGTACGGCCTGACTCCGCACTACCACCCGTGGACCGAGGAGCTCATCCGCACACTCAACACCGACGGGCTGCCGGCGCTGTTCGACGCGACGTGGCAGGCGGGGCTGGTCACGGAGCTGACCCCGGGCCTCTACACTCCGGGCGCCGCGTTCACCGGGACGTTCCCGAAGGACGTCATCGACGTGTCCGATGACGGCCCGTACGCGATCTACAACTGGGAGCTGTTCTTCCACGCCCCCGTGCTGATCGCTGTCCACCTGTCGAAGAACCAGCGGTTCGAGGAGGCGCAGCGCTGGTTCCACTACGTGTTCGACCCGACCAGCACCGACACGTCTGTCGACCCGCCGCAGCGGTTCTGGAAGTTCCTGCGGTTCCGCGAGGAGACCGCCCCGGAGTTCCTCACCGAGATCCTCACCGAGCTGTCGAAGACCGGGGACAGCGAGCTCAAACGCCGCACGGAGAAGGCTATTCAGGCTTGGCGCGACAAGCCGTTCCAGCCGCACGTCGTCGCGCGCGGGCGGTACCTTGCCTATCAGTACAATGTGGTGATGAAGTACCTCGACAACCTCATCGCCTGGGGTGACCACCTGTTCCGGCAGGACACGATCGAGACCCTCAACGAGGCGACGCAGATCTACGTCATGGCGGCGAACCTGCTGGGCCCAAAGCCGCAGCGGATCCCGCAGCTGCACAAGCCGGTGAGTAAGACGTACGCGCAGCTCAAGGCCGTGGGCATCGACAAGTTCGGCAACGCGCTCATCGAGCTGGAGAACCAATTCCCCTTCAACTCGTCGAACGCGGCGAGCGGTGATGCGACCGCGAGCGGGGCCGACAGCGCGGTGTTCGGCATCGGGCGCACGTTATACTTCTGCATCCCGCAGAACGACCAGCTGCTCGCGTACTGGGACGTCGTTGCGGACCGGCTGTTCAAGATCCGGCACTGCATGAACATCGAGGGTGTCGTACGGCAGCTTGCACTGTTTGACCCGCCCATCGATCCCGGCGCCCTCGTCAAGGCGGTGGCCGCCGGACTCGACCTGACGAGCATCGTCAACAACATCAACCAGCCGGTGTCGTCCATCCGCGGGCCGCTGCTGTTGCAGAAGGCGCAGGAGCTTTGCGCCGAGGTCAAAGGACTCGGCGGGGCGCTGCTGCAGGCTATCGAGAAGGGCGAGAGCGAGCACGCGAGCCTCCTGCGGCAGCAGCACGAGCTCAACATCCAGACCCTCACGCGAGACATCCGGTTCTTGCAGTGGAAGGAGGCCGAGGAGGCGACGGCAGCGCTGCTCGAGAGCCGCGGGACGGTGTGGGAGAGGTACCGGCACTACAAGAAGATCCTCGGCACGTCGGACGCCATAATCGACGGACTGAAGTCCGTGGACCTCATCCGCGACGACCTCACGGAGGAGACGTTCGACGCCGCGTACAACGCGCTCGTCACGGCGTACGCGGGTGAGCTGTCGCGCGAGGAGTACCGCAAGGAGTCGTCGGTCGGTGGCCTCATGGAGTTCGCCGGCGAACAGGTCGTGAGCCTGGTCGGCGGCAAGCTCGGCGAGACCCTGCCGCTCAACAAGAACGAGAACGCCGAGCTCAACATCTTCCTGCCGACATCGGACACGTTCGGGACCGCCGCGACGGTGCTCAACATCGCTGCGCCGATTCTCGCGCTCATCCCGCAGTTCGCCGTGCATGGGACGCCGCTCGGCGTCGGCGGCGCCGCCACGTTCGGCGGCGACGAGCTGTCGAAGGCCGCGAAGTACGGAGCCGAGGGCGCGAAGATGATCTCGGAGGCGTTCAAGGGCTCCGCGGAGCGGGCGTCGAAGATGGCCGGCTACTACCGGCGGGCCGAGGACTACGTGGTCCAGGCGAACCTCGCGACCAGCGAGCTCGAGCAGTACGGGCGGCAGATCATCTCGTCTCTGCTGCGCGAGCAGGTCGCCAAGCGCGCGTACGAGCACCATCTCGTCCAGGTCGAGCAGGCCGCCGCGGCGGAGGAGTTCCTGCGCACCAAGTTCACCAACGAGGACCTGTACACGTGGATGCAGGGCGAGCTGTCGAAGACCTTCTACGACGCCTACAAGCTCGCGTTCGACGTCGCGAAGAAAGCCGAGGTCACGCTCAAGCGCGAGGTCATGCGGCCCGAGTTCGACGGCCAGGACATCATCAAGTTCGGCTACTGGAACGACGGCAAGCGCGGCCTGCTCGCGGGCGAGGCGCTCGCCCTCGACCTCAAGCGGCTCGAGATGGCCTACCTCGAGGCGAACAAGCGCGAACTCGAGCTCACCAAGCATGTGTCGCTGGCCCGGCTCGACCCGCGCGCGCTCTTGCGGCTCAAGGCGACCGGGTCGTGCGAGGTCGAGGTGCCGGAGTGGCTGTTCGACATGGACTCTCCCGGCGTCTACTTGCGGCGCCTCAAGACGGTGGCACTGACGATCCCTGCGGTGATCGGCCCGTATGCCGGCATCCACTGCGCACTGTCACTGCTGCGGTCGAGCGTGCGTGTCTCGCCCGAGGAGGGCGACCAGTACGCGCGCAACGCCGCCGGCGAGGACATCCGGTTCCGAGACTTCACGGGAGCGATCCAGCAAGTTGTCACGAGCTCCGCACAGAACGACAGCGGCCTCTTCGAGACCAACCTGCGGGACGACCGTTACCTGCCGTTCGAGGGTGCCGGAGCGATCAGCACGTGGCGGCTCGAACTGCCGATCGATCTGCCGCAGTTCGATGTTGGATCCATTTCCGACGTGGTGTTCCACCTCCGATACACGGGCCGGCCAGCGAGGCAGCTGGCAGCGCCCGCCCTAGCATACCTCACGGACGAGGTGCTGTCCGATCCAGAAAACCTCACGCAGCTGTTCACGCTGAACTACGACTTCGGACAAGCGTGGCATGGCTTTGCGGCCGCGGCTTCTGACGCTGATCGGAAGTTGCACGTAGAGGTGACGACAAACATGTTTCCGTACTGGCTAAAGAGGCTGGGTATGGACGATGCCTTGGTAGCGACGTTCTCGGTGATCGACTTCGCGAAGGGAAAGCTTACGTTGGCGCCCACAGTACAGGCATTCACCGGCAATGCCGAGGCAGGCTGGACTTTAGACGTCACGCAGGGCTCGGCGGTCTTTCCTTTTCTTAAGAAGCACGCAGCCGCTGGGGCTACGGTGCATATGTCGGTGTCGTACGCAGCGGCATGAAGAACCGCTCAGAGTCACAAAGCGGCGTCCTCGATCATTCCCGCCGCACGGCGTCTCCGCTGGCCGGCAGATGCTCCTCCGGTCGCAGCTCCTCTTCCCGGCTCTTCACGTGGATGAGCCCCGCCTTCGCCCGAGCATGCAGCGCGTGCGCGTATTCGGACACCACTCCGTTCAATCGTTGTACAAGAACGTCGCCCGTCGCCGCGGGTTCAACGCGGTCGCGTGGTGGCTGGAACTCATAACCAGCGTCGGTTCTAAAGACGTGCTCGGCGTAGGCCAAAGCTTCCTGCCTACCGCAATTGGTGCCAAACGCGCCTTCCGCCGATAAGACTGCCTGCTGTCGATCGGAAAGGTCCCGTGCTTTGCCCAACGTCTCCCGCGATCGGGTCGCGCCGGTCAGGTGAGGCCACGCCCGTGACACCGTGTAGGCCGCCGTCTCGGGTGCTCCGCGTTGCTTGGTGCCCGTATCGCCCTCGAACGCAGGGCTCTTCTTCTCGATGTCTTGCTCACCGTCGATAAATTCCTTCGAAACGAGGAGCGCATCCATCACGGCCGCGTACTCGTCCTTGTCGGTGGGCAGGAGGTCTTCGCGCTCGAGAAGGGCCTTGAATCTTGGCTCTGCGTCCTTGTCCACGTCGATCTTGCCCTTCGAAATCGCTCGATAGATCTCGGTTGTTTCCCAGACCAACCTCGCCTCGAGAGCCGTCTGAATCTGTCTCGCACGTTGATGACAATACCTTTCGTGGGCGTCGATCACGGTGTTCAACAAAGCCGTCCCGGCGTGATCCGGCGCTCGAGCGCACGATGCCGCCGCGCCAACTGAGAGCACGCTTATGATCGCGCCGGGCAGACGGGATAGATCGACGGTCGGGGGCGATCTCGGCGCCATGTAGGCGCCCGACATGGCGGTGTCGACGAGCTTGTCGACGAATCTGTGGTGCCTCGCTTCGTCCGAGTCTTCCTTGTAGGCCTTGGCTTTGTGGGGGAGGTCACTCAGCGCGGGCAGTACGATGCCGGACTCCTTGAGCAGCCGCTCGATCGCTTGACGGAGCGCGTCTTCGATCTCGGAGCTCGTTGGTACGGACGGAGGGTCGGTCGGTGTGTCCATTTTCGTGTCCACAGGGTCGCGCCGGTCGCCAAGAATGGCAAGCTTGACGGACGTCGCGCACGACGTAAGCTCTCGATTCCCAAGAACCCCAAGAACGACACAGGTTCGTTAGCCGAGCTCATAACCCGAAGGTCGGAGGTTCAAATCCTCCCCGCGCAACCAAAGTGAACTTGCGGGGTTAGCCGAGAGGCTGACCCCGCCTTTTGCTTTGCGGTTGACGTGAGCATCGCCGCACCAATCAGCTCGTGCGGAGCGACCACAGGTTTGAGCGCTTCGATGAGCCGTCGCTGTGCCCCTGATCCGAGGTGCGAATACTTGTGCGTGCTCTGCTCGGAGCGATGCCCGAGCTGAGCCTGCACCGCTTTGACTGACTCCCCGCCCGTGACGGCCTGGCTCGCCACCGAGTGCCGCCCCACCTTGTGGTGGCTGAGCAATCGGAGTCCGACCTTCTGCTGCACGAGCGTCAAGGGCCTCACGTGACTGTCGATGTAGCGCGGGAAGTTGCCGGTCTTCGAAAACAGAAACTCTGGGCCGGCATGGCCCGCCGCAACGTGCCAATCCACGGCGGCCAGAATGTCCGCCGTGAGATCGAGCGCGTACGCTTCGTCGTTCTTCCGTGACGTGAGTCGGGCGGCACTCGTTTTCGTTCCGCGTTGCACCGCCTGATCGACCACGAGCTGCGGAGGCTCACCTCGGGCTCATCGCGCGCGATGCCGGCGACTTGATGCAGATGGCGGCCTCGACATCGCCTACGTCTTCGCCGAAGACCGCTCCGGCGCGACCCCGAAGAAGTTGCTCGAAGGCACCAGCGGCGTGCTGCTCGTCGACGGATACAGCGGCTACAACGTCGTCGATGACGTCTCGACGCGGCGACGGGCGGCGTGCCACGCGCACCTGCGACGCTACTTCCACGAAGCGTTGCCAACTGCGCCGATCGCGCAGGAGATGCTCGACCTCGTCGCCGAGCTCTACATCGCCGAGCACGCAGCCGACGCGCAAGGTTTGATGGGAGCCTCAAAGTTGGAGTTTAGAAAAGCGCGCGCCGGCCCGATCCGCGCGCGAATGCTCGCGTGGCTCAACGGGCAGAAGGATCGGCATCCACCGAAAAGCCCGATAAACGCCGCCATCCGCTACGCCGAAAACCAATGGGATGAACTCGGCGTCTTCCTCGACGACGTGCGCGTGCCACTTGATAACAACGGGTCTGAGCGCGCGTTGCGCCGTGTGGCGCTCGGAAGGAAGAACTTCCTCTTCGTTCACCACGGCGACGCCGGCGAGAGCCTCGCAGGACTCTACTCGCTCGTCGCAACCTGCGAAGCGCGCGGCATCAACCCCTTCGAATACCTCGTCGACGCGCTCACGCGCGTGCAGGATCACCCCGCGAGCGCCGTTGACGAGCTGCTGCCCGGTGCGTGGGCAGCAGATCGTGGCGAAGAGTGACGCTGCCGCGTCACGACGTCTTCAGCCGGACGGGTACGTCTCTCGCGCATTCCCGAACACTCTCTAATTCACTCATCATGGGCAACCCGTGGGCAACCGGGGCACCGCCAACGTTGGGCGATAGTCGGGCCATGACCTTACTGCACAGGCTATGGTTTTCCGTGACAGCGTTTGAATTTTTGTCCCGATCCGCATGGGCACCTCTCATTCCGCCCAGGCTTTTGCCGCGCAATTCTTGCCGTTGTCCTCGATTCCAAGCGCAATCTGGGGTTAACCAGTTCGTCATCAGCAAACATTCTCGGCGTAACCACTTCGATTCCTGTCACCGCATATGGCGATTTGTCTGCCACTTGGACGACAGCCCATCGTTCGCATCGGCTCCGCTCCATTTGCACGGCAGAAAGCTTCAATTCTTCCGACCAGAGTGCGTCTCCGACGCAGGTAATACTCAATCCAACCATCGACTCTGTGGACGCCGTCCGAATAGACCGCTGCCGCCCCTCGACCCTTCCTGCCTCGATCGCATCGAGGCCGGCGTTGATTTCATCTCTCCCCGCGCCGTTCATTGAAAGCAATATGGAACCAGCCTCAAATCGGTGCGGAAGACGGCACACGCGCAGCGCGGCGATAAACTCACGGATGTGTGGTGGAATTTCCTGCGTCGGGACCGCCCGCTGTTCACCGATAACCCTACCCATAAAGTAGTTGTCGATGTCGCGCATGTACGAACCATCGTAGGACAGGCGATCCACGCCCGGTGCCGGCAATTCATGGTAGTAATTCATGTTGTTGTAAAGCGCGACATGATCTATCTCATCGTGTTGAGTGAGTGCTTTCTGCGCCGAAGCGAGAAGTCTCAGCTCAAGATAGTGAAAGAATCGAATCTCGTCGTCCTTGAACAGTTCGGCAACGATCCGCAAGTCATCGATCGAGACATGCCAAGGGTAAGACTTGCTCAAGCCAGGATCGAGTATCGAAAGAATGGCGATTTTGGCGCCGACCCAACCCAGATCCTCCCGGCTTATTGCTACGCGATGTATTGTTCTGAACTTCGAAGACTGAAGACGAAGGACCTCGTTCTTTCCAGTCGAGTCGAGAAAAGCAACCTCGCTTCCCGATCTTATGAACCTCTCGGCGCGCTCCGATTGTCTCTGGCCTTCGATGATCAAATCCGAAAGGTCCTGTGCGATGCTCTTGGGGGCGCCGCGGCTTGCGGGTGCAGAAAAACCGCCCGCCTTGGCTTCAACGATAAGTAATACATCGTCGACCCCGATCAGCAGATCTAGCTCCGTAAGACCTCCCGATTCGTCGGGATTCGGGTAATAGACATTCTGCAATGCGAAGTCGGGGTGAACGATCGCGCACAGAAGGCTTCTTGCGTCGGATTCGAGTTGATCCGATCTCTTTTTCGCCATTTCCGAAACTTCTCCGGGCCGTTTCGCGAACAAGTCCGCCTCAAGAATGTCGGGAATGTGATCTTCAAAACCGGAGTGATAGAAAAAATAGAATCGCCCGTCCACTTCCAAGAAGGGCTTGTAGTGCAGCACGGAGGTCGACAGTGGGCTTAAGTCATCATGGTCTGGTCCAGTGAGGACCTTCAGCACGGACTCGCCCGGCCTCACCGAAAGCAAGGACAGAAAGGGTTTTGGCAAGGACGTGAGAGCGGTAATCTCAAAAAGCGCCGGGGTGAAAGTGAGAACCCATTTCGCTATCGCTGCCTCACGAAGCGCGTTGAGCCCTTCGTTCTCTGTCGCTACCAGCGCATGCATAACCTCGTCGGGCGGAGCACCTGGATCAATCGGATGGCCAATTTCTATCAATCGCTTCCTACCGGCATCGAGTAGGCCTCCCACATCACGATAGCGACCAGCCACGCCCGTCCGTTGGTAATTCTCAATCGTCCTAAGCCCTTCGACGATTTCGTCGACTCCAATCCCGTAGATGTCTCTTATTTGTTTCTCATATGGGTCGAGGGATGACCGTAAGTGCTCTTCGAAAAACAACGGATACCGTTGCACCCGAACCATAAGCCGTCGCTGATCAAGCATGAAACGCAGCTCGTCAATCTCAGTGGGAGGTACGGACATGGTTCCGCGGACGATAAGGTGGGACTGCGTCAGACGCATGACTTGGAGACCGTGCTTCCAGATCTCTCCCCACTCTTCTTCGGATGGCGCGTTGCCATCGACGTTCTTTTCGGTGCGGGCGATAAGGTATTGTAGATATTCGACGGTTGCGAGAAAGAGCGGTTCCTCGCCTCGAAACTCGTTCTCCGAACGATATTGCATAAGCAGCGGAAAAAGCTCGTACGCCGCTCGATGCATTACCCCAACGGCGTCGTACTTGGCCACAAGGCCCTGCAGTATGGTGAGTTCTTGCTCAAGGTCCGCAAGGACCCGCGTGTTTGCCTCGCGGTTGTGCTGCAGAAACGCCAAGTGGTCCTCGGGAGTCGACGTATTCGATGGGCGAACGACGCGTCCGTGCCTTTCAACGCGAAATGGGCCTCGGGTGAAGGCTTCGTCTGCCGTCGGCTTTTGCGACGTCTTCATCTTGCGGGTTCGGTTGCGACCTCTCTTCCCCATCGACGGAATTTAGCCAATTTCCGGCCTTCTGTGAATGCGAGCTGACCCTAAATTTCCACCCGAATGGATAGGCGCCGTGGCTCAGGTTGAAGCAGAGTGTCGATAATGATGCATTGCCGAACGTGAGAAGAGGTTCGCCGCTCGAGGCTGAATCTAGCGCGCGTGGCCTCGCTACCTAGCGAAGCCAGGTAGCGACATTTGCGCGGGGGCCTACGGACGTCCGGCAGCGATTTCGTGGACGAGATGTGGCGGAAAGCGCTAGCCCGTCGTGAAGAAGACCCAGACGGAGCAATCACGGTTGCGCGCACACTCCTCGAGGAAGTGTGTCGGCTCGTGTTGGACCAAGAGAATGAGCAGTACGACGAAAAGGCGGACTTGCCGAAGCTCTATGGCCTCGTCACCAAGAAATTGAAACTAGCACCTTCGCAGCACACCGAGGACACCTTCAAGCGTATCCTTGGTGGATGCCATTCGATCGTAGAAGGACTTGGCGCGCTCCGCAGCAAGGTCGGCGATGCTCACGCGAAGGGAAAAGTCGGAGCGCAGGCGGCACCGCGTCATGCGGCCTTCGCGGTAAACGTGGCGGGTGCAACGGCGAACTTCATTCTCGAAACGTACGAGGCGCGGAAGAAGGAATCCGCGTCCTCCGAACAGAAGGGCACGGCGGATGATGACGAAGCGGAGCACGACGTGGAATGACCTTCGTCTCATGCCCCGACCGCGATCGCATTCTCCATGCCACCGGTCACGTCCTTGTCACCGGCGGGCCCGGATGCGGCAAGACGACCGTCGCGCTTCGCAAGGCGCTGTTCCGCATCAACACCGGACTCGAACCTGCTCAGCACGTTCTGTTCCTGAGCTTTTCGCGCGCCGCGGTCGCCCGCATCGTCCAAGCCGCACGGCACGACCTTCCGCGCGTCACGCGACGCCATCTCGAAATCCAGACCTTTCATTCGTTCTGTTGGCAGCTTGTCCGCGGTCACGGATACCTTCTCGGCGCACCGGACCGGATCCGGCTTCTCGCCCCGCACGACGAGCGCTCGCGCCGCGATGGTGCGCGAGATGATGACCCCATCTGGGATGCCGAAAGGGAAAGGCTCTTTTCCGAGGAGGGGTTGCTGGCGTTCGACCTGTTCGCGCCTAAAGCGCTCGCCCTTTTGCAGGGAAGCCTGGCGCTGCGGCGCCTCGTTGCCTCCCGCTTTCCGCTCATTATCGTGGATGAGGCCCAGGATACCGGGACGCAGCAGTGGGGTTGCGTCGCAGCTTTAGCCGACTTCGTGCAGCTCATCTGCCCCGCCGACCTAGACCAGCAGATCTACGACTTTCGGCCCGATGTCAGCCCCGATCGAATCAAACACATCATGGAAGTGCTCCGGCCGCTCGAAGTGCCGTTAGGAGCGCAGAACAACCGCAGCCCGGGCTCGGAAATCGTGAAATTCGGAAACGACATTCTGACCGGTACGCCGCGAGGGGCGGCCTACAAGGGCGTGAGCCATCTGTCGTTTCAAGCGAATGCGGACCGCCGCGACCGGGCGATCCGGGTCGGCGTCGGCATGCTGTACAAGAAGATTGGCGACGCGACTGGAAGCGCGCCGGCGAGCATCGGCTATCTTACCAACTGGGGCAAAGGCGTCGTCATCATCGCGCGGGCCCTCCAGGGCGGGAACGGTACCAAGGAAATCCCTCATCGGGTCGTGATGGACGAAGCGGATGTACTTCTTGCCACGCGCGTCATCGCACTCTGTCTTGAGCCCGTCGAAAATCTATGGTCAATGGTCGCCGCGGGCCTCGAGTTGATTTCTGAGCTCTACAGAGCCCGGGGAAACGTGAAGAAAGCCGTCCAACTTGTCGCCGGTGCCGTGACCGCAAGGCAGGGAAAGGCGACGGGTAGCGCGAAATGCCCGAAAGGCCTCAAGGCGGTGCTCGAGCATCTGCAGGCCAGCCCGCTTGTCGGAAATCCGGCAACGGACTGGATCACGGTACGGAAGCTCTTCGAGTCGAGCGGCGTTCAGGAACTGCAACAGGTCGCGCGTGGCGTCGTCTATCTCATGGCATTCAATCGTGGTCGGCGGATTTCTGACGCTTTGGCTGAAGTTTGGCAACGCCGAAATTGCTACCAAGGAGCGCGCAGGCTCATCGAGGCGGCGGTCACGGAGGACCAGATTATCGGCAGCGACGGAGATCTCGTCGGAATTAACGTAATGACCATGCACAAGTCCAAGGGAAAGGAGTTCGACGGTGTTGTCGTTCTCCATATCGGCAACAACATCTCGCCCTTTTGCCCGGACAGCGAGCAACCCCCGCACACCAAGGGTCGCCGCTTACTGAGGGTTGGGGTCACGCGGGCGCGACATCACGTGCTCGTGTTGTCCGACGCCTATAGCCCGTCGCCGCTCTTGCAGGGGCACAAGCTCGGAGCCTAGCCGCGCCGTTACTGTCGTCTCAATTCCATCGGTTCACCAGTTCGCGCCACCGTAGTTCGGTTGATGTTCGCTCCCCCAGGCAGTACCGAGCGGAATGGCGTGCGTGCGGCCGTTGTCGTCGACCTCGCATCTCGACGTGGCTCGCCCATGGTGCCCGATCGATGGGCTGACGGAGCCTTTCGCCGAGGAGGAGCTGTCGCGCGCGGCCCTTCAGGCGGGATGGCACGCGCTCGACTAAGTCACCGCCTTATGTCGCCGGGAGCTCGTCCATCTTGAAGCGTTTGCGGAGTACATTGGCTTCAGCAACGCCGCGATCGACGATGTGGCGGCGGATGCTCATGCTGCGGTAGGTGGTCTCCGACCTTCCGGCATACAGTCGACCCAGCAGGCCGGCCACGTTGCGCATGCAGTCGTTCTCGGTTGCTGTGAGTGTTGCCCCCGATTCCAGCCGATGCACGAGGAGCGATGCCAGGCCGCACAGACTTTCGATCTGGAGCGCGGCGTAGGTCAGATTCCGGTGGTAGCAGATGAGCTTCTTCGTCAAGGCCGCGTTCGAAAAATCGCGAGGCGCCCAAATGACTCGACCGCGACGCGTCGAGAACAAGGCGTGGCCCGGCGGCGGGAGGCCACGCAACGGAAGGAGCGCCGTCTGCAACGACTCGAGTTGGCCAACTCGCCACCCGTCTAGACCGCCGTGTGCCATGGCGGTGAGGGCGCGGTGGACATCGCCATTCGGCTCTATAGGCTGTGCCTCGTCGACGCCGCCGCCGGAAACAACGACCGTGATGGAAAAGCGCGGGGGTGGCGGGACCCCGTCATTGGCGTTTCCCACTACCTGCAGGCGCAGGGCCTTCATGCAATCGGAGGCGTACTTGCCGATACCGCCCTGCTTAGGCTTCCCCGCGCTACCGGTCCACGTGAGCCCGCCCTGTTGACGCGACTCGAGCCCGTCGAGAAACCCCTCAAGGTCGGCCACAGTGCGATCTTCGATCGTGACTACGAGCGCAGCCGCATGCGGATGGAAAAAGGTCTCGGCGACGACGCGCTGATTGCCACTCGCCATAGTGACGGGCACGGGCGCGCGGCCGCGGAGCGGGACCAGCATGCTCCATGCGCGGGTCGGCTTAATACCCGCCGGAGCCTTCCGTTCGAGGTAGTAGGTCCAGAAGAGCTGACCTTGGGGATGCGGCCACGGTGGCTGGAGTCCGTTCTCCTGCTTACCCGCCAGGGCTTCGGCGAAGTGGCTCGTGAACGTCGATTCTCGGCCGAGAAACGCCATGGGCAGTCCCGGGTCAGCGCCGGTGAGCAACTCGCCAAACGACTCGACCCAGATGAGCGATGTGCGCGCTCGAGTAACTTGAATCCCTCCTAGCATTGACCGGTCCCCTTGCTGGATCTAGGCTAGTCGCGACTGATGGCAGGGTCACGCCCTGCTCCAAAGCTTGGCAATAAAATCCGATGGTACTGCCAGGGAAACCAGGTGGGAGAGTAGGCCGCCGAGCTTAGGGCGTCTTCGATCAAAGCGTCCCCAGCAGGGGCGTCGAAGACGCGATGGGGCCGCCTACGGGCGGCCCCATCTTTTTTATTCGCCCACAACAGCATCGATGACGGGTGCGTCGCGCTGCAGGCCGTGAAGGGCGGTCGCGTCGTATTTCGCAGGCATCGGGATCCCGCCGTTCGCCCATTCGAAGGTGACGCCCCCACAGGTTCCAATCGCCGTGATGAGCTCTCTGACCGTGTGACCTCTTCCTTCGCGTAGCCGCACGACGTCGCCTCTCAGTGCGATGGCCCTGCCCGCGAGCTCGAGCCGGATCGGCGGAAACACCCACTGATCGGACGCGGGCGTGTCGCGGGGAAACTCGAGGCATCGACCGCTCGCGTGTTCGTACTCGGGGAGGCTCAACGGCGCGCCCACGAGCGCCAGCCGACGAAGCAACTCCAGCGGCTTGTCGGCGTTCGTCGGCGTGCGTGCGCGGAGCGCCGCGTCGGCCTCTGCGGCTTCACGCGCTTCCTTGGCCTTGTTGCGCTGCCGACTCCAAGTCATGGGACGCTCCACGATCACGTAAAGCACCGCCGCGCCAGCCACGCTGGCAAACCACGCCACCATGACGTCTCGCAGCGAGTACACCTCGAGATACGCCCGTCCGAACGACGACCGCACGAATGCAACGAGCAGCGAGATGAGAATCGCGACGAACCAAAACTCGACGCCCTTGAGCTCGATCGGGAACGACTCCTTGCCCGAGTCGAACCGCATGCCGAATCGCCAAAGCAAGCTCCACACCACCATCGCCAAGAAGCCGGGTAGTACGAAGAACGTTGGGATCCCGAAGGCGGTGAGAACTTGAGACTCGGAGAAGACATTCACTTCCAGGTCCTGCGTGGACACGAGCGAGCCGACGCGCGCGCACCCGCTGTCGGTCCATGCCACGCGAGCCGTCGTTACAAGCGTGCGTTTGCCCGGATGACCGATGCGGTCGCGTGCGTGCACGGTGAACCCTCGCCAGGCGCTTTCGCCCGGTCCGAGACCGCGGTCAAGGAACTGGCGCTCACTGGGCGTGAACACCAAGTCGGGATTCGATAGCTCGTCCACAATAACCGTGATCGCGTGCCGAGAGAGGTTGGTGACGAGCACGTACCCCGTCGCGGGACGCTCGTCGGAAATCGTCGACGCTGCGATCTTCGTCTCCAGCCGCGCAACTTCGGCGACCGCCTCTGTCGAGCGGCGCTTCACATCGAGTGTTGCCACCGCAACCCTCGACTTGGTTTCCTCGACGTAGGCGAGACGAAACGTCACCTTACCGGGAAAGAGCGCGTCCTCCTTGTCGGCAAGAACCTGCTGGCTGAAAATGTGCGCGTGCCCGGCCGGAAGGCTCGAGAATGCGGCCGGCGCTCCCTCGAGAGCAACCCCCGAACTCTCGGCGAGCGCCAGGGCGAGATCAGAGACGGAAGCCTTGCCCGAGTTTCGAACGATGACACTCAGCGTCGCTCCGACGTTCGCACAGATTGCAACTTCCGCCGGCTCCACGGAAACGCTCACGTCCGCGCGCGCGAAACCCGACGCCGTCAAATCAAGTAGCGCGAGGCTCCAAGCGAGAAACCAGTACCGGAGCCGGGCGAAGCAAGGGTACACGCTGCCTTTCGCTCGCGTACGACGCATGACTCGGTACATATAGCCGATCCAGTTGGCCGCGACTCGAGGATGGGCGAGACGAACGTCGGGCGGCGTCGCATGCTCTCGCGTGGTGCGTACTACGAGGTCGTGCTGGTCACGGGGCTCCCGGAGACGATTCCGGAGGTGCCAGAAGAGCACCTGCCAGGTAAAGTCGTTCGGCAGCACCAGATGCGGCGGCACATTTGTTGGTCCGAAGGGTGGACCCGGAGATTGAGGGGCCGAAGGAAGAGGAGGCGTGGTTGCGGGCGCAATCGTTGACCTGACGTTGACGTGGCGATCGGAGATGCCGTGATGTGACGTGACGACCCGTGATGCTGCGATCCGACAAATCCTACGCGTTGTCCGTTGGTTACGAATGATTCTGCCTACTTGTGCTGCCGAGGCTTGCAGCCCCTTTTCGCGCTCATAACCCGAAGGTCGGAGGTTCAAATCCTCCCCGCGCAACCAAAGTGAACTTGCGGGGTTGGCTGTTGTAGGCCAACCCCGCTTTTTCCTTCTTGGGCCATTCTTGGGCCACGCAGCCTTCGATCGACGCGTCCTGCAGAGGATCGCGCGGTTGCTGCAGGAGACGGCCGACCTTGCTCGGAGCAAGGAGCAGGGTCGTGGCCAAGCCCACCAAGCACGGAGACAAATGGCGAGTCCGCTGGCTCGACGAGCACGGCAAGAGGCAGAGCGCCGTCTTTGACGACTACAAGATCGCGCAGACGGAGGTGCGACGGCAGCAGGTCGAGGTCGAGCAAATCAAGCGCGGCACTCGGAACGCGTCTCCCCGTGGAACAGCCGCACGATCTCCGCTTCCGTGTCCTTCGGGATCATGTTCGGCCCCCGTCGTCAACCCGGTGGAGGGCGCGGTGGTCGCGGAATGCGCCCCGCTCGTCGTCGTAGTTGCCGTCCGCGCAGTGCCCAGGGTGGTAGCGGCGCGCCGCAAAGGCAGCAGCGCGCTGGATCTCGATTCGGTTCGTCATCTCGGTCCTTTCTGCTGGAGACACTCTCCGGCGCGACCGGCGACGTCGGCGCGCTCTCGCCTTGTGTCACGGTGTGATGCGTCACTTTCGATGCAGAGAATTTGCCCCGTCGCTCGCGGTACCGTGCTTGCCGAACCGCGTGCAGCCGCCGCGCGCGCAGTTTCGGCCGGTAACGCGTCCCAGTTCGTTGAACCGAGTCGCGCCGCTGCTCACGCGCGCAGTCCGCGCAGAAGCGCCGGCCACGATCGCAGCGCGCGCAGAGTCGAAGCTGCACACGGCACCGCCCGCAGGTGACAAGCCCGAAAAATTCCGACGGCAAAGAGCTCCATGCCGCCGATTTCTGGACATGGAGCTCAGGCTATGGTGAAAACGTGCGGACTCCGAGAGGCGTGTTTTTGCCGGAGCTCCAGAAGGCCCAGAGTTCCAGCTCTAGGGCCTTCACTAATTTCGGCGGACGCGCTCTCTACGCCGACCCGACCCACCTGGCCCAAATCTCGGCTGGTGATCGGTGAACCACGCCCGGCTCCGTTCCGCGGCTTTCACCGAGTCTACGCGGATCGTGCTGCACGCTCACACGCGCAGCTCACGGCGACAAATGTGCCTCATGTCACGCGCTGATCGTTCGTGGTGAGGTAGGCTTGTCCACGACCTCACCATGCTCGAGCTTTGGGGGGCGAGATACGTCGTTTCCGTTGATGGTTCCGGACCATCGTCATTGAACCCGCGACTTCATCGAGCGCCGCTGCTTCTTCCATCGGCGTGGCGACCGCAGATGGGCAGCCGTTTCGGCGAGACGTCTGCGAACCCAAGCATGCGCAGGATCGTCGTGCTGCCGCCGGTGCCACAGCATCGAGATATGCACTTCGGGCAAGTCGAACGGTAGTTCCATGAACTTTAGGGGTAGGACCGTGGCGAACGACGCCGCGATGCGGCTCGCGACGGTCAATACTAGGTCCGTTTCGGCGACGACGTGGGGCGCGGCGAGGAAGTGCGGAACGGCGACCGCGATCTGCCGCTTCAGACCCCGCGCCGCGAGCGCGTCGTCGACGAATCCTCCCGGGCGGCCGGTGGGGGCGATGAGGACGTGCTTCGCTCCCGCAAAGCGCGTGAGTGTAAGCCGACCGCGCGTGAGAGGGTGGCCCGAGCGGACGACGCACACCAGACGATCGTCGAGCAGACCCGCAATGTAGCCGTTCGGGCCGCCGCCAGCGGGCCCGGCCAGACCAATCGCCAGATCGACATCACCGCGTTCGAGCGCGCCGAACGGATCCTCCGCGAAAGGACGAATCCAGGTGTCGATTTGCGGCGCCTCGCGGGTGAGCGCGCGGAGAAAGGGTGGCAGGATGACGAACTCGGCGTAGTCGGCGGTCGCGATGCGGAAAGTTCGGATGGTCGTCGCCGGTTCGAAAGGCGGCGGCGCGAGGAGGGTCTTTTCGAGCAGGGCGAGCCCCGCCGCGAGGGGCGCAGCCATGGCCTCGGCGCGCGCCGTCGGCAAGACACCGCGTGGGCTTCGAACGACCAGCGGGTCGCCGAGCGCGACGCGCAAGCGCGAGAGCGCGTGACTCGCCGCCGATTGGCTCATTCCCAACCGCGCGGCCGCTCGCGAGACACTCCGCTCAGCAAGCAAGGCGTGGAGCACGAGGGCGAGGTTGAGGTCGAGTCCGGCCATATGAGGAACGTGCATGGAGGCCTATGATACCATTGCACGTGACTCATAATGAAAGCGACGTAGAGTCGTCACATGGACACGTTCTCGAGCCCCGAGCTCGGTTCGCCCGCGCACCGGCGCCCGCCGACCGACGCAAAGGCCGCGCCGCGCAGGCACGGCGCCAAGGTCCGCTTTCCGCCGCCGCTGGTCTTCGTGTGTCTCTTCGGGGCGGGCGTAGCGCTTCAGCGCTGGGCCACGCCGTTCGCCGTGCCCCTCCCGCCTTGGCCACGCATTCTCGGGGGCGCAGTCATCGCGCTCGCCGGCTCGATGTCGGTGATCGCAGCGCGGGTGCTGTTCGTTCGCACGGGGCAGAATCCGGCGCCGTGGACGCCATCGCCGGAGCTCCTCGTCAAAGGCATCTACATCTACACCCGCAACCCGATGTACCTCGGCGTCACCTTGCTCCAATTGGGGCTCGGCATCGCGCTCGGGAACGGCTGGATCGCCGCGCTCGCGCCGCTCGCGCTTCTTGTCGTTCACGTCATCGCGGTGCGCCCGGAAGAGACGTACCTGACCGAGAAGTTTGGGGAGAGCTATCTGCGCTACAAGACAGCCGTGCGTCGCTATCTTTGAATCAGAACGTCGCCCCAGTTCCGGGCGGCTGCTTTGGTTCCAGGATTGCTCGGGTTACCCACGACAGGAGAATGCCACTTCTCGGTCGGTCTGTTACAGAAACAGCCCGAAAAAAGGCCCAGGCTTAGGCCACGCTCGCCTCAATCGGTAAGGTGAACGCCGTTGTCCACGCGGAGTATCGCCCCCGCGCAACCAACGATGTAAAGCTTGCGGGGTTGGCCGAGAGGTCGACCCCGCGTTTTGTTTTGTTGGCGACGCTCGTTGACGCGAGGTTGACGTGGCTGTCTTGGAAAGTCGAATCTGCGGATCGGAGTGTCGGAGCTCAAGCGTCCGGCGTCGCGCCGAAGTTCCAACAATAGAAGGTCATTTTTGAAGCACGAGCAGTCTTGGCCAGCTGCTCCACGGCTGCGGCCCAAGCCTCTTCACCTGTCCGTCGAGTGCTTCGCGCGAAGGGTGGCCCCTACATTTGTCGCGTCGTCCTCGCCGTCGATGACTTGTGGTTCGCGCGCGACTCCGGCCGGTCGGATGCTTTGACCTGAAACGCGACCGCCCTTCCATCGGGGCCCGAGAGGGACAAATCGATCTCTACCGCGCCCCGTTCTCCGTTCGTAGCCGAGGAATCCCAGCCCGTTCCGCTGAAGTAATACGCAACTCGTGTTGCGGCGAGATGGTGATGCAGTTTTTAGGCGCCGTTCGCCATCGCCTGAACCTCGCCGTTGTCCTTTTTGGATCGTCTTTTCGCTGGGTGCTTGATCTCGAGCATCACCCGGTCGAGGAACCCGAACTGCTCCCGCCATCCCGCCATCCGCAGCCAATGGCCCAGCTCCTCCTTCCAATAGTTTTGAAACTTGGCGGGCAATCGGTACCTCATCAATCGCGACTGCCATAGCACCGTATCGACGTCAAACCCAAGCGCAGCCAGCCTCGGCGCGACCGAGCTCCCGATGTTCTCGTCGAGCTTCAGCTTCACGCAACCTTCACGTCCGGCGGAATTGGACTGGGGGCCGGCAGGTCCTCACTCGCTGAAGCGGCGGCGAAAGCAATCACCGCTCGAACGTCATCCTCCGTGAGGCTCGGGAACTC
>DATHEQ010000052.1:0-16531 GCA_035318505.1 Polyangiaceae bacterium
CTGCCCGTCGATCGAAGGTCGTAAAGAGCCCCACCCCGGCGCCCGATCGAGCCGAAGCACCGCCCCCATCGCCCATCGGATCCATGACGGCCGACGCGCGGGAGCCAACGGCGGCGACGCTGGAGCCCACCGCGGCGACGCCGGAGCGCGCTGCCAACGCGAGTCAATCGCTCGCCCGGGACACGGAAAAAGGCCGGGATCGCGGCCGTCCCAAGCGAGAAAGACCGCTGCGTCGCGGCAAGGAAAGCGACGAAGAAGCGCTGCGCATCTCGTGGGTGGAGGAGCCGCAGTTTGCCGCCGCCGACGCGACGTTTGCCGAAATCTTCGTGAACATCGGGCGCCAAGACGGTGTGACCGCGGCCGACCTGCAACGGGTGCTCACCGAGACTGCGGAAATTTCACGAGCCGACACAGGACGCATTCGCGTGCGGGATCGAAGCTCGTTCGTATCGGTCAAACGGGACCACTTGACCAAAGCTCTGGCCGCGCTGAACGGCGCGAGCTTTTCCGGCAAGGTCGCCCAAGCCGAGCCGGCGCGAGCACGTTCTTCGGGAACGTCAAGTACGAACGACGGCTGATCGAAAGACAGCGACGTCAGCGTTGCGTGGGGTAGTCCGGACCGCTATCAAGGTTATATGGGCAAGAGAGCAGAGAGCGACGACATCGACACCCTTCGCAAGAATGTCGAATGGGCGTTGCGCAATGCGCTCGATGCCGACGAAATGCTTCCCATGCTCGCCAAGCTCGCGCGCAGCGCCGAGCCCGAGAGCGACGCGTGGGTGCTCGCGCACCGTCATCTCGCCGAGCTCGCTGTCGATCGCGATCCGTGGCGTTCGGCCATTTTCGCGCGCCGTGTGGTCAAAGTCGACCCTGACGACGACGGGGCGTGGGCCGTGTTGGGCCTTGCGCAGATACGCTTGGGCAATTTTCGCTACGCCGTCTCGTCCTATCGGCGCGCCCTCTCGTTAGCACCGCAGAACCCGCGCTATGCGCACAACTTGGGGCACCTCCTCGACGTCGCGCTCGACCGCGCCAACGACGCAGTGCCGCTCCTGGCCGAGGCTTACAAACGCGAGCCCAAAGAGTCCGAGATCGCGGCGTCGTACGCGCATGCGCTAGCGCGCGCCGGCAAACTCACGCTCGCCAAAAAAGTCATGCGCCGGGTGGTGGCGAAGGGGGCGACCGCCGAGCAGATGATCCTCTGGCGTTGGCTCGACCAAGGCGCGCCCGCGCTGAAGAGCGCGTCCAAGGGCGGGCCCACTACGACGCCACCGCGACCCAAATCACGCAAGCGTCCGCGCACCGCTCAAGCGCCCGCGCGTCGTTCATAATCGGCGACGCGCGCGCTGACGCGTCAACCGCGTTCGCGAAGTTCCAGGAACAAAGCGAGCGCTTCGGCGGTCGATAGGTGACGAACTTTCGGCGATGCTGTCCCATTTTTGGGACGCGTTTCGCTGAAATTTCCGGGAGTCGATGGACGAATGCAGCCTATCGTCTTGCCTCGGCCCCCTCCCTCAGCCATCGACAGGTCCCATGCGCCACGCCCAGTTCCTCCTCGCCGCCGGCTCGCTCACGTTCCTTGTCGGCTCGCAAGTCTCGGCCCAAACGGCAGCACCGACACCGCCCGCGCCGACGCCGACGCCGACCCCTACCGCGCCCTCCGGTTCGAGCCCGCCGCAAGCAGCGACTCCTTTGCCGAGCGGGGCGCAGGGGGCAACTTCTTCCTCGGGATCCTTCCCCGCGCCGCTCGTGACCAACGATCCCATGCTCGAGCCGATCGCGGCAGCGGCGCACGTCGTCTCTTCTTGGCAAGACGCGCTCGGCATGCTGCGTGCGCGATCGACGGATCTTCGCATCGCGCTCGACGAGATCGAACGCGCCCAGGGCCAATGGCGACAAACGCTCGCCGCCAGCCTTCCTACCATCAGCAGCGCCGCCAACGTCACCGCCAATCTCTTGCGGGGCGAAGGTTATAATCCGGTCACGCTGCAGCTCCAGACGGTTCCCGACGCCATCACTTATGGAGGGTCGGCGACGTTGGTGCAGCCGCTCTTTGCCCCACGCGCCTGGCACGCCCTCGGCACGGCGAAATTGGCGCGCGAAGCGACGGAGCTTGCCGCCGAAGATCAGAAGCGGGTACTCGCCTTCGCGCTCGCCAATGCCGTCGTCACGGTGGTCACTGCCGAACGCTTGAGCGAGATCAACAGGATCGGGTTGCGGGCCGCCCTCGAACGACTCACGCTCGCACGCAGGCGCGTCACACTCGGAGCGGGCAACGCGCTCGACACCGTGCGCGCTGACCAAGACGTGTCGGTGGCGCGCGCCGCGATAGTCACCGGCGATGAGTCGCTGCGCCGCGCCCGCGAAACGCTCGGCCTCGCAGTCGGTTCCACCGAAGGTTGGGGGGTTCCGCCCGACATCGACTTGAACGGCGTCGAGGCCAGCGCGCGCGCCACATGTACGAACGCCGCCAGTGTCGAGGAACGCGCTGATATCGCGTCCGCGCGGACATTCTCCCAAGCGACACAACGCAACGTCGACGACGTGTGGCTCCAGTTCTCGCCCACCGTCAATCTGGTGAGCCAGGCCAACGCTTCCTCGGTGCCGTTCCTCACCGGCAAGAACGTGACTTGGACCATCGCCGGCGTGCTCACCATTCCCATCTTCGACGGCGGCGCAAGGTACGGCGCGCTCCGCGACACGCGCGCGCAAGCCGACGAGTCGGTGCAGCGGCTCGAGGCGGCGCGGCGCAATGCGACGGTGCAAGTGATTCAGGCGCGGCGCAACGTCAGCGTCGTGGACGAGAGCCGACGCGTCGCGGAACGCGCGCGCGATCTGGCCCGCGAGACCGAGCGGCTGGCGCGCGTTTCCTTCCAGGCGGGCACCGGGACGAGCCTCGACCTCATCGAATCGGGACGACGTCTGCGCGAGGCGGAGGTCCAGCTGGCTCTGCAGGAGTTCAATCTCATCCAATCGCGCATCGCCGCGCTCCTCGCACTGTCGCGCTGCAATTGGTAGACGAGAGAAACCTGCCCGGGAGGAACGGGCGGACGGGTGCTAGGAACTAGTGCTAGATAGAGAGCCGCCCCCATGAGTCTCTCCCGCAAAACGAGCGACACGATTTTTTACGCACTTCTCGGCCTCACGCTCGTCGTCTTCCTCGTCCAAATCAACATCGTCTTTCTCGACACGCCAGTCGAACGCATGATGGGAATCGTGCAAAAGATCTTCTATTTCCACGTCCCTTCGGCGTACAGCATGTATATCGGCGCCGCGGCGTGCTTCGTGGGATCGATGGGGTACTTTCTTTCCCCCACCGACGCGCGCGATGCCTTCGCCAAAGCGGGCGCCGAGACGGCGGTGGCATTCGGGTTCATCGTGCTCGTCACCGGCCCGCTGTGGGCCGCCAAGGCGTGGGGGCGCTATTGGGTATGGGACCCGCGGCTGACGACGTCGATGTTGAGCGTGCTCATCTACGTGGCCTACGTCGTCGTACGAAGCTTTGCCGGCGATGGGCAGGCCGAGCGCAAATTCGCCGCCGCTCTCGGCGTCGTCGGCGCCGCCAATCTCCCCATCATCCATTACTCGGTCAAAAAATGGAGCGGCCAGCACCCGGTGGTCATCGGGTCGGGCGGCGGCGGGCTGGCACCTGGCATGGGGCTTCCACTCGTACTCGGATTCGTCGCCTTTACGCTGCTCGCGGTGCTCCTCATTTGGAGTCGCATGCGGATCGAGCTGGCGCGCTCGCGCCTGCGCCAGTTGGAAGACGAGGCGCTCACCTACTTACCGGAGGGCGAAACTCATGGGGCATGACGGGCGCGGCACCGGCGTAGTCATCGCAGCGATGGGCATGGTCACGCTCGCCAGCGGCCTCGCCTCGGCGCAAACTGCGGCGCCCGAGACGGGTCAGCGCAGCACGGAGTTTCGCGCGGTCGAAGGCGGCACGGAGATGGTCAGCGGCGGCACGCTCCTCGTCGAGGCCTACTGCGCGATCTGGATCATCTTGCTCGGTTTCTTGCTCATTTCCTGGCGTCGCCAGGCGCGCATCGACGCACGCGTCGACGAGCTCGAGAAGGCGTTGGCTCGTAGCGGGGCCAAGTGACCCCAGAGCACGTCATCTTCATTCCCGGCGTCCTCCTGGTCGGCCTTGCGCTCGGGTACGTGATGGGGGCTCGCGCTGCGCGTAAGGAGCTCGAGAAGACGCGATCTCGCCTTCGCCAATAGAGCCCCATAAGGAAACGGGCCACCCCGAGAGGTGACCCGTTTACAAGTTCCTTACCGCGAGGATCGGTCGAGAGCACGCATGAACCCCTAGCGCTTCGGCTAGGTGGGGATCGCGTGGCCGCTTTAGGCCTCCCGCTCGAAGACGGGCATGGCTCACCACGGCTCCGGTGCGACCCCCTGGTGTCAGCATGTAAGGGATTCGATGTTTGCTCGCTTCCGTGTCCCGCAGAGGGAACCAAACGATCCTAACATCGCGATCGGCGTGGTCAATGGATGCGCGGACCAAGGACGCTGCCGGTTTATCCGCTGCCCGGCCGCGAAGTTTGCCGAAAACTGGGCCAATTTGCGAGGGCTTGCCACCTTGGGCCGCATGACCGCGCTCATCCACACTCTCTTCCCCCCCGAGACCGTGCCGGCGAAGATCAAGGGGGAGGTTCGGTTCGTCACCGCCCACGAACGGTCGCAGAGCCACGGTAGCCTCGGTCTTCTTCTGACCGTCTGCGTCTCGCCCCCACCTTGGCCCGATGCCGGAGGTCAACTGCGGGGTCGGCTGCGCGACGCCATCGAGTCCGCGATCGAGAGTGCCCTCGAGCTGAACGACGCGCCTCCGCCGGGCGTCGGGGACTTCGCCGACCTCGACCAATGTCTCTCGGACCAGCTTTACCGGGCACGAAGCGTCGGCGCTGGGGGACTCGTGCTTTGTATGCCCGACCTTACCAGCGCGGGTAGCCTCGCCGGCGCGCTCGACGCGGAAGATAGCGCCGTGCTTCGCTGGTGGATGGCGGCGACCGCCGAGCGACCGGTCATGCTCCTGCTGGACGAAGCGAACCGCCATCTCGGTGCCTATGGCCCGCCGACGCGGCTCGAGCACCTGGTCGAAGCGCGGAGCGAGGCGCATCGCGGACCGGTGAGGCAGAATGTAACGCGTCACCCCGAGCGAATCGAAGCCGCCCCGGAGCCATGCCGAGACACCGCCAACCGTCCCCCGTCCGCGAGTCACGTGGAGCTCTCCGGATTGCGCGGCGGGAACGCCGTCGAGCATGGGTTGACGAGCATCGAGGCGGAAGCGGTCCATGAAGCCTGCAAAAGCGTCGACATGGATGACGGTGCTGCAGAGTTTGCGCACGACCGCGCGACGCTCCCTAGCGCGGGCTGCGCGCACGACGAGCTCGGTGTTGGCGCGGCGGTCGAGCCCTCGCCGCACGCGACTGCCTCGCCGCCGGCCGACCGGGTAGTCCCCCTCTTTCCCGGGCGCGAGAGCCCCTTTCGCAAACCCGGCTCGCCGGGAGGTTTTCCGGTGGGCGTGCCCGTCGATTGGCGTGGATTCGCCAATGACCTGGCGCTCGCGCGCGGCCCCAAGCCGCTCAGCTTCGTCGAGCGCCTCTTCATGACGCGCTACGTTCCGCTGCTCGATGCCATCGCACGCGGTGAGGCCGATGAAACGGCGCGCCGCACGGCCGATCAGTGGGCCGATGATTTTGCGCGCAGCTACACGGAGGGATTCAGCGCGCTGCGCGTGACGGGTAAGCGCCCGCGCATGGTGCTCGATGCGCCGCAGCTCGCCAGCCAGGTGGCACGGCTACATGGCGCGAAATCGACGCACCTCGTGCTGGTCGACGCGATGCGATTCGACCTCGGCATGCGCGTGCACGATCGCATGTGCGACGCGCTGATGTCGCAGGCGACCTGCACCGAGCGCTTGCTCCTGTGGGCCGCGCTGCCAACGACCACGCCGGTTCAGCTCGATCTGATCGCGCACGGACCTGAGGGACTCGCCAATCTGCCGACGCCGAGCGAACAGGAGGAGCCCGGCTTGCGCGGGCGCGCATCGCCTATGCTACGGCGTATCAAGCTCGGAGGGCGCGATGTGCTCAAGCTCGACCTCGTCCAGGCGCGGCTCCACGAAGCGGGACCCCCATTGCCCGATCGCCTCGACGCACTCGCCGACGAGGTTGCTGCCGTGATCGCGGCCCACGCACGCAACCTGCCGCCACGCTCGCTCATGCTGGTGTTCGGTGATCACGGGTTTCGTATGGAGTCGGTGGGATCGGGAACCAGCGCCGGCTCGGCCGGGGGTGCTTACCCCGAAGAAGTGCTCGTCCCCGGCTTTGCTTGGCTGATCGGCGACGTGCACTGAAAGACGCGCCAGCACGGCACGCGAGCGACAGGCTGGCGCAAAACACGACGCTCGGTGCGGCAGCGTCGCCGAAAATGCGAGGATCTCGGCGAGCATGGGAGCGCGGGCTCACCGGCGCGTGATAGATTGCGCCGCATGTCGCTCGTACACGGAGGGCGCCTGGTCGCCCAGGCACTGAAACGTCACGGCACGACGCACATCTTCACCCTGTGCGGCGGGCATATCCAAGCCATCTACGACGGCTGTCTCGACGAAGACATCCGCGTTGTCGACGTTCGGCACGAGCAGACCGCCGGTCACGCCGCCGACGGCTACGCGCGCATCACCGGTCGACCTGGCGTCTGCGCAGTGACGGCGGGGCCTGGCGTCACCGACGTGGTCACGGCGGCAGCCAACGCGCAGCGGGCGGGAGTGCCCATCGTGATCATCGGCGGCGCGGGCCCACGCCTCCTCTCCGACATGGGTTCGCTCCAAGACATGGACTGCGTGACCCTCATGCGTTCGGTCACCAAGTGGAGCGTTCAGGTCCCCGACGTCAGCCGTATCGCCGAATACATCGATTCGGCTTTCCGCGTGGCGCAGGCGAATCTGCCCGGGCCCGTCTTTCTCGAGATGCCCCTCGACCTGCTGATGAACATGGCCGACGACGCGCCGGCAGCCACCGCGCCGCTCGCCTTTCCACCGCGCCCGGCCGGCGATCCGGCGGGCATCGCCGAGGCGCAGGGCATTCTCCGCACCTGTCAAAGACCCGTCTTCCTGGTGGGCTCGCAGATACGGTGGTCGCCAAAACGGGAAGGGCTCGCGACCTTCGCTGACCGCATTGGCGCACCCTTTTATCTGAACGGCATGGCGCGCGGGGGAATCCCCCACGCCCATCCGACGCGGATGAGCCGATCGCGACGGTTTGCGCTCGCCAACACCGACGCCGCCTTCGTCTTTGGCACGCCCTTCGACTTTCGCGTGGATTACGGTCGTACCGGCACCTGGAGCGCAGATGCCAAGATCGTGCAGGTCGACCTCGATGGCAACGAGCTCGGGCGAAACCGCCGCGTCGATGTGGCGCTCCACGCTGACAGCGGGCTCGTGCTCGAGCAGTTGGCGGCAGCGGTCGAAGCGAAGAAACCCGACTTCAGCCCGTGGCTCGCCAAGATCCGCGAGGACGAGAACAAGCGGCAGGCGCAGATGGACGCCCAGGCGACGTCGACGAGCAGCCCGCCGCACCCCATCCATGTTTGCGCCGAAGTAGGAAAGAGGCTGCGCGCGAACGACGTCGTCATCGGTGACGGCGGCGATTTCGTGGCCACCGCGGCTTACGTGCTCAAGCTCGAATGGCCGCAAATGTGGATGGATCCGGGACCGCTCGGCACGCTTGGCGTTGGACCGGGCTACGCGATGGCGGCCAAGCTTGTCCGCCCCGACGCACGCGTCGTGCTCATCTACGGCGATGGCGCGTTCGGACTCCACGCCCTCGAGTTCGAGGCGATGGTGCGTCAAAAGATCCCCGTCGTGGCCATCATCGGCAACGACGCGGGCTGGACGCAGATCCGGCGCGGTCAGGTCGAGCTCTACGGCGAAGCGCGCGCCGTCGCGACGGGGCTCGACTACACGCGGTACGATGAAATCGTTCGCGCGGTCGGCGGGTTCGGCGCGTGGGTGACGGAGCCGTCCCAGCTCGGAGCCGCGCTCGATCAAGCTTTTTCTTCCACGGTCCCCGCCTGCGTCAACGTCAAGCTCGGCGCAAGCGACTTCCGCAAAGGCGCAATCAGCGTCTGACGACGTCGCGCCCAATTCTCAACCAGACAAAATATCAATCATTTCCGGGCGCCGACGGTCGCGCCGAATTCGGCCACAAGGGTGCCAGGCGCGCCGGGCTGGTCGGTCGGTCGTTCGCTCCTGCGGACGGTGCCGCATGCGCGCGGGGGGTGCTATAGTCGCAGGCAGTCTTTCTCATGTGCCGCTTATTGGCCGCAGTCGCCAGCGAGGTAACGCATTTCCGCCTGAGCCTGAAGGAGGCTCCTCGCAGCCTTGCCTTTCTCTCGCGTGAGCACCGCGACGGGTGGGGAATCGGCGTCTACAGCCAAGGAGGCGGATGGCTGCTGCAGCGCGGTACCGACTGCGCCCACGAGGACGACGACTTCCACGAAGTCGCCGCGGGCAGCTGCGGCGAGCTGCTCATTGCACATGTCCGCAAGCGGACTGTGGGCCCGGTGACGCTCGAAAACACGCACCCTTTCGAAAAGAGCGGTTGGGTTTTCGCCCACAACGGGACCATCGAAGACATCGAGTGGGTGCGTGCGCAGGTGTCGCCCGAGCGCCGAACGGCGCTGAGCGGTCAAACGGACAGCGAGATTTTCTTCGCGTTCCTGCTGACACGCTTGGACGATGCCCGCATCGGGTCCAGCGGTGACGGCAACGCCGCCGACCTCGTGATCGCGCGCGCGCTCCGCGACCTGCACGACCGGCCCAAGCTAGGTGCATGCAACTTCCTGCTTTCGAACGGCCGCAGCCTTTATGCGCATCGTTCAGGGCGCACCCTCTTCCTCCTCGAGCGGCGGCCGGGTGATGCTGTGCGGGTCGAGCGCTCCTCCTCGGAAACGGGCGCCGTCGTCGAAACGGCGTGGTCGCCGGCGCGTCAGGCCGTGCTCATCGCGTCCGAGCGGATCACGGACGAACCTTGGCGCGAGATCGAGGAAGGCACGCTTCTGCGCGTCGACCGGCTCCCCCTCCCCGTTTGTCGCCCCATCTCGCTGAACGGCGCGGCGTAGCGCGCTCGTCGGCGATTAAGATGCCGGAATCCGGCGCGTCAGCTGATACACGCGTTTGCCCTCTAACTCCGTGGGTCCTGTCACGCGGAGCATGGACAGCGCGACCTCGCGGACACGCTTCGGGCCCTCGACGTCGCGGATGCGCAGCCGATCGCCTTCCGACGTAAGCACCTCGCACAAGCCGAAGGCAAAATGCTGAACCAAATCTCCCGCCTCGGGCGTCGGCTCCTCCGCCTGCTCCTCGCTGAGACGCGCCCTGGCGGCGGCGCTCGCCGAGGCCGCGCTCGCCCACGTCGCCGGCGCACCGAGGACCTTGGCGGGCGGCGGTGCGACGCGGTCGCGGGTTGCGGGCTGCAACGTCACCGTGACGCCGGCCGAGCGCGCTCGAACGAGCTGCCCGCCCACGACCTGCATGCCCGCATCGGAGAGCCGGGCCAAGGTCACCGTGAACGGCCCTCCGCTCGCACCCACCAGCGAGAGCAGATTGAATCGCCCGTTCAGCACGGTGACCGAATCACTTTCCTCGGTGGCCACACGGAGCTCCACGTCTTCGACGTACCCCGTGCCATTCACCCATCGATCCGAGCCACCGAGCTGCGCGAGGCCTTCGACCACGTCGACGCCGGACGCGATGGATGTGAGACGAACTGTAGGGTCGGCGCCGCTCATCGGGTGGTATCGCGCGGGCCGCCCGAGCCTTCGTTGGCAATGGGGTGCGGCTCTTTCTCGAGATAGCGAAAGATGGTGCGCGGATCAACGCCGAGCTCACGCGCGGTCTGGGTGCGGTTGCCGTTGTTTCGCTCCAGCACATCGAGGACGTACTTGCGCTGAAACTCTTCCTTGGCTTTCTCGAGCGGCAAAATGGGCTGCAGCGCCTCGGCCCCGAGATCGAGATCTTCGGCCGTCAGCAGAGCGCGGTCGCAGAGCACCAGGGCTTTTTTCAGCCGGTTCTCGAGCTGCCGGATGTTACCCGGCCAAGGAGACTTGCGGATGGCCGCCAGCGCTCCCGGCGAAAGACCGCGGACTTGGCTTTTCATCTCGATGGCGTACTTGCTGAGCAGCGCTTTGGCAATGATAACGACGTCGTCGCCGCGTTCTCGCAGGGGGGGAAGCCAAAGATTCACGACGTTGAGCCGATAGTAGAGGTCTTCCCGGAAGGCGCCGCGCTTGATCTCGTCCTCGAGCACCTTGTTCGTGGCGGCGACCACGCGGATATCGACTTTTTCGGGCCGACTGTCTCCCACGCGGATGACCACCCGTTCTTGCAGGGCGCGCAAGAGCTTGACCTGGAGGTTGAGAGGCAGTTCCCCGATTTCGTCGAGAAAGAGCGTCCCCCCGTCGGCCGCCTGGAACTTCCCTCCCCGGCTCTGCACCGCGCCGGTGAAGGCGCCGCGCACATGGCCGAAGAGCTCGCTCTCGATGAGGTTTTCGGGGATGGCGCCGCAATTGATGGTGACGAACGGCCCGGTCGCGCGGGGGCTGCGCCGATGAAGCTCGCGCGCGATGAGCTCTTTGCCCGTGCCCGTTTCGCCGGTGATGAGCACGCTGATGTCGGTGGTGGCCACCTTCTGCAGCTTGCGGAAGACCTCCATCATCGACGCGCAGGATCCGATGATCTCCCCGAAGCGCTTGTCGGAAAGCTCTTGGGCGAGCTTCTCTTTGTCGGCGCGGAGAGCCGAGAGCAACATCGCGTTCTGCAGGATGAGCGAAGCCTGCGAGCCGTAGATGGTGAGCATGTCGAGCTGGGGACGCTCGAAAAGGTGCTTGACCTTGTCGTTTCCCACATAGAGCGCGCCGATCACCTCGCCTTGGGAAAGCATGGGCGCGCACATCACGCTCGAGAGCTGCAGGGCCACGACGCTCTCGCTCTTGCTGAACTTGGTGTCGGCGAGCGCGTCGGAGACGATGAGCGGCTTGGCGGTGGTGAGCACGGTGCGCACGATGCTGTCGGAAACGCCGCCGCGCTCGTCGGTGATGCTCTCGCGGCTCACATTGCGGAGCGCCTTGACCTGGACCTTTTTCTCCTGATCGGGTTCGTCGGGGAGGTTGAGAAGGATCACGCCTTTGTCCGCGCCGGTGAGCTCGAGAATGTCGTCGAGCATCGTGTCGAGCAGCTCGTCGAGCGACCCTTTGTGCATGAGCTTTTCGCTGAAGCCCTGCAGCTTGCGCAAGCTCTGCAGCTCGCTCGACACCGAGGAGGGACCGGGCGGGGCCGCTCCCCCTTCGGCGCGCGACACACTTGTGGCGTCGGCGAAGATGCTGAAGGCGAGCTGCGTCGAACCGAAGGTGAGCCTGTCGCCGTGACAGAGTCGGGCGCGCCGCTTCTTTTTGCCGTTGATGAGAATCTCGGCTTGGCGGTCGCCCTCTTCAAGACTGAAATCGCGGCCGTCGAAGATGACCTGGGCGTGGTGGTCGACCATGTCGCTTTGGGCGAGGCAAAGATCGTTGTCGAGCGCACGCCCAATGGTGGTGACGGCCTTGTGAACGCTGTATTCGCGCGGCCCCCCTTCGGGTGGGAAATACTTGAGCGTCGGCATCTTGAGGGATCCTAGTCCGAGAAGCCGGCGTTGTCTTCTGCTGCCGAACCGTCGGCGAACGCTGCCAGCGTCAGAAGAGGAGCCCAGAGACAGTGAATCCCACGCCGCCGGGCACCGGCATGAGCCCGCCACCGGTGACTTGCAGCGTGGGGGGGCGCTCGGCCGCAATTCCGCTGGGCGAGCTGGTCGCTGCGACATCACGGCTATCCATGGTGAATACCGCCCCCGCGATGAGCCCAAGCGTCGCGGCCGTGCCTTGGAAAATGAGACCCCGACGTGGGTCGTGATCGCCCCCCATATAAAAAAGGTACACGGGGAGCGAGATGGCGACGCCCCCACCGAATCCCATCCACATCCACGCGAGCGACGTGTAGCTCGGCACCCAGACGGTGGACAGCACTGCCGCGCCCGCGAGCCCGGCGTTGTAGCCGATGAGCCCCCCGAGCGCCGCCGTATCGTTGGCATCGCCGAATGCACTGTGCGCTTGGCTCGAGCCGTAGCCGAATGCACTTCCGATCAACATGCCCCAACCGACGCCGCTGCCGAGCAGAAGGCTCGTCTTCGGCGATGGTTCCATGGTGAACGCCGCGACGGTACCGAGCGCGGTGCCCGCCGTGCTGCCGATGAAGACGGCGCGGGAAAAACCGCGGAAGCCCCAGCCGTCGCCCTCTTTGGCGATCACGAACTGGTAGCTCGCGATGCCGACGCCCTCGCCGGCACCAATGGCCATTCCCATGGAGATAGCGGCGGGCATGCCGCGCGGCATGCGGGGACGATCGAGGAAGAACACGCCGACGGGTGCCGCTAGACCGAGGATGACAGGGGGAAGAAACCGCGTGCCTGGGTCTTCGATATCGAGCTCGGCGTCGAGCCAGATGCCGGTCCCGACGCCGTAGCCAGCGGAAAAACCGTAGAGCGTGCCGATCTCGAGCGAGCTCGCCGGTTCCGTGCTGCGCGACGGCGCAAGATAGGGCGGAGGCTGGCTGGGGATCGGGGACCAGCCCTGCGCGCCGGTCCCTGTGGACCAACCGCCCGACGTTCCGCCCGTCATTTGCGCACGAGCTGTGGACGGCGCGAACGCGAGGGCCGCGCAAAGGGCAGCGGCGGGCAGGGTCGAACGAAGGGCAAGCGACATGGCGGGGCCTGGAGGTCCGCCGTTTTACCGTCCTCCGCTCGAGGTCGGCCAAGTTTCCGACCACCACACGCTCGGCTCGGAGATTACCGCGGCAGGAGCAGGCTCGGATCGCACGTGTACTCCTCCGTCGCAATGGTCGGAAGCGAACCGTCCTCCGGCGCACGAACATAAACGCAGACGTCGCCGTCGCCGTTGAGCGAGAGCATCGCGAACGGCACCCGGCCGTCGAGCTCGGAGCAACTTCGATCGGCGGTGAGCAACTTGCCGCGAAGGACGACATCCACGGACTCGAGATCGCGACCGAAACCGTTGGCGGCCTCGGGAAGGATGAGCGTGCCTACATCCTGGCGGTACCGGCACTCGCCGTCGACGGGGACCGTCTTCAGCACGGTTTTCTCGCCGGCGGTGTCGGCGAGGCTCGTGGCGGTCGTGGTCAGCGCCGTGAAAGAAACGTCGATCTCACCGCTCATGCCATCGGCCGAGGGGCGCACGGCCTGCTCGACGGCAAGAGAGAACGTGAGCTGCGTCGAGGGGATGAAGCAAGAGCCAAAGAACTTGCCCGTGACGTTCGCGGCGAGCACCTCGCCGCAGGGCGACTGGGCCACGTCCGCCGCCCCGGCCTCCCGCGAAGCAATAGGCCGGCGCGAGAACTCCTCGTAATCGTCCTTCGCCTCGACACAGCCGAAAACCGCCGCAGGAAGCAGCCCAAGGCAAAGGGCCCACTTCGCGCAGCTGCCCCACACCTTCCGTAGCGGTAAGCGCGTCATTCACGCTATGTATCGTCTCGCCCAATGACTCGCAACGACGCTTTGAACCAGTCGGCAGCCCCCGTCGCCTCGGCGGAAGGGGTGCCCCTCCGTTTCTTTTCCCGTTTGACTTGGCGACGGACGTCCCTCTTCGTCATCGCCGGGGTGGCATTATCGACGGGATTTTCCGCGTCTCCGGCGCGGGCGAGCGGCTACTTGAATCCGCGTCTGGCCGACCCTCACGGCCATCCGGCGCTCGCCAACCCGTACGCGATCTATTTCAATCCCGCCGCTTTGGGCGGGCTGCGTGGGACGCACGTCGTCGTGGACGGCACGCTCGCCTGGCGCACGGCAGACTTCACTCGGCGCGCGTCGGCGCTTTCCCCGCAAGCCCCCGGAACTGTCAACGACCCGACCTACGTGGAGGCCAACACCGGCGATGCCCACGCCAGCAACTTGGTCGGCCTTCCGTTCATTGCCGCGAGCTCCGACTTCGGCCTGCAGAACTTCTTCGCGGGTATCGGCGCGTACGTGCCGTTCGGTGGCGTCGCGAAATTCGACCAGCGCGACAGCTTTGTCGGGAACACGTCGGTGCCCGGCGCAGTCGACGGACCGCAGCGCTGGGCGCTCATCAGCGGCGTGCAGCAAGCTCTCTTCACCACCGCCGCGGCAGGGTTTCGACTTCCGGAAGAGCGCCTTTCTTTCGCCGTTTCCGGAAGCGTCGTCCTCAGTAGCATCGCCCACTACCAGGCACGCAACCTTGCCGGCAACGACGACATCACCTCCGAGGGCCACGCGCTCGTCGATGTCTCCGGCGTGCAGGGTTCGATGACCGCAGGTGTCTATTGGGAACCTTTACCGGAGCACAAGCTCCGGGTGGGCGCGTCTTACGCGGTGCGCCCGGGATTCGGCGGCGTGCGCCTTTCCGGCACGCTGCGCCAGCACTCACCGGCTTACGACACCAATCAAGACGTCGACTTGCTGTTGACTTATCCGGACGTCATCCGCGCGGGTGTAGCGGCGATGCCTTGGGGTTCTTCGATCGAGCTCCGCCTCGACGCGGAATACGTGCTCTGGTCGGCCTTCGAGCGGCAATGCGTCGTCATCCGCGGGCAAGCTTGCAACATCGGCGCTGATGGCTCGGAGATCGGGCCAGGCTCGCAAGTGCTCCTCGCTGTGAGGCGCAAGTGGAAAAACGCCGGCGGGGTGCGCGCTGGGCTTGGCTACTTCCTCGACGACAAGACGGAGATCTACGGCGCGGTCGGGTTCGATACGTCCGCCGTCGCCAAGGCCAATCTCGAGCCCACTTACCCCGACAGCTTCAAGCTGATGGGCTCCCTCGGCGCGCGCCGCGAGGTCGCCACCGGTGTCGTCATCGGCGCAAGCTACACGTACGTCGGCTATCTGTCGGCCGACACGAATCACCAGGATTTCTTCGCACAGGCCGGCGCCTCGCGAATGCCGAACGAAGACGGCACGTACGGTTCCAAGTTGATGTTCTTCAACATCAACGCCGCGTTCGCTTTCTAACGACGGCCGTGGAGGCGCGCCATGCACCAGCGTGATCTGCTCTTACTCGGTCATGGCACGGTCGAGAACCTCGACGACCTACCGGCGTTCCTCGTCAACATCCGGCGCGGCCGTCCGGCGCCTCCCGAGCTCGTGCAAGAGATCAACCGGCGCTACGCCGCCATCGGCGGCTCGCCCCTGCTCCGGATCTCGCGCGAGCTCGCCGCGGCCGTCGAAAGCGCAATCGGGGCGCGCGTGCATTTGGCGATGCGTTTTTGGCATCCTTTCGCCAAAGACGTCCTGCGTGGGCTCGCTCGATCCGGTGGCCGCACCCTCTGCGTCGTCCCCCTCGCTCCTTACAGCGGCCCCGTTTACGCCGCTGAAATGCGAGCCATCGGGGAAGCGGCACGCGCGGACGGGCTCGACCCGCCGACGCTTGCCTGTGCGCCGAGCTGGGGTACCGAACCGCTGCTTCTCGACGGCTTTGCCGAAAGGCTGCGCGCCGCACTGGCCGCGCTGCCCGGCGCGCGCCGCCGAACGGCCCACGTCTTTTTCTCGGCCCACAGCCTGCCCCTCGGCGTCATTCGTCAAGGAGACCCGTACCCCGACGAAGTCCGGGCCGCGGCGGTCGCCGTCGCGCTGCGTGCGGAGCTCGAGAACCCATGGCGCATCGTCTACCAGAGCCAGGGCGCCACGTCCGACCCTTGGCTCGGTCCCACGGTCCGCGAGAGCCTGCTCGAGATCGCCGGGCTCGGCGCCAAGGACGTCATCTTCTGCCCTATTGGGTTTCTCAGCGACCACATCGAGATTCTTTACGATCTCGACGTGGAGGCCCGCGCCGAAGCCGAGCGCGCTGGCGTTGCTTACGCGCGCACCGAATCACTCAACACGTCGCCCGCACTCGTCGCCGCGATCGCCGCCGTAGCAGCGCGGCTTTGAGGGCGCGCCGCTAAAACTCCGCGCGCAGCGTGCGCGCCATGAGATCGGCGACGGCCTGGCGCGGTGATTTGCCCTCGTAGAGCACGCGGTAGACCTCCGTGGTGATGGGCATGTCCACACCGAGCTTGTGAGCCAGATCGTAAGCGCTTTGCGTCGTTTTCACTCCTTCGGCGACATGGCCGAGCTTGGCCAGCACTTCGTCGAGCTTGCGACCGCGGCCGAGCTCGAAACCGACGGTGCGATTTCTGGACAGCTCTCCCGTACACGTGAGCACCAGATCGCCGAGCCCGGCCAGGCCAGCCAAAGTGAGCGCGCTGCCCCCCTTGGCCATGGAGAGACGCACGATCTCGGCGAGACCGCGGGTGATGAGCGCGGCGCGCGAGTTGTGCCCGTAGCCAAGTCCGTCGCAAGCGCCAGCTGCGATGGCGATGACGTTCTTGAGCGCACCGCCGAGCTCCACGCCGACGGCGTCGTCGCTGCTGTAGACGCGCAGCCGATCAGTCGCGAACCGCTGTTGTACGTCGCGGACGACGTCGCTC
>DATHEQ010000053.1:0-6784 GCA_035318505.1 Polyangiaceae bacterium
CTGTCGGCGCTGGCGTTGACGCTGGCGGCCCTAACGACCCCGCTCGCCGCTCGTGATGACCGAGGTATGTGGGCGGTCCTCATGGCGAATTCGGAAGATCGCGCGGCATTCGGCCCAAATTCGCCTTGACGCGGCGAAGCCGGTTTCCTAAACCCCGCCACACATCTCTTCTGACCCTAGTCAGAACCGCCCTTTAGGAGGCTCTCGATGCGTGGACGTCGCTGCCTTGTTCCCATGTCGGTTGCTCTGATCGCCCTCGCGGCGGTTGGCTGTTCAAAGAAGGAGGCGTCCGAGTCATCCGAACCCGCCTCCCCCGCAGAAAAGGCCACGACGCCTGCCGCAGCCGTCGAAAAAACGGCTGAGCCGGCTGGATTCGGAACCGTGAGCGGCACCGTCGCGTTCAGCGGTAAGCCGCCCGAAGCCGCCGAGCTGCCCCGCAAGTCCGACCCGGTGTGCGCCGCCAAGCCGATGAAGGCCAACGACGTCATCGTCAACGCCAACAGTACGTTGAAGGATGTGCTCGTTCGCATCACCCCCGGCACCGTGAAGGGCAAGTTCACCGCCCCTTCGACGCTGGTGCCCGTGAAGCAGCAGGATTGCATGTACGTTCCGCGCGTGCAGGGCGCAGTCGCCGGCCAGACCGTCGAGGTCGAGAACGACGACAAGACGATGCACAACGTCCACACGTACAAGGGCCAGGAGACCATCCTGAACCAGGGCCAGCCCTCGGGCTCTCCCCCGATCAAAAAGGACAGCATCGCCGCCGAGCCCGCCGTGCTCAAGTTCAAGTGCGACGTGCACCCCTGGATGACGGGATTCGTCGTGGTGACCGACCACCCCTTCTTTCAGACGACGGGCGCTGACGGCGCGTTCAAGCTCGACAAAGTTCCGGCCGGCAAATACACGGTCGAGGCTTGGCACTCCAAGTACGGCGTGAAGACGGCGCAAGTCACGGTCGAACCGAACAAGACCGCAGAAGCCAAGTTCTCCTTCGACGGTACCGAAAAAGGCGAATAAGGCGCGAGGCGCGCCTCGCCCCGAGCAGCACGAATGCGCGAACATCGCTTTGCCATTGCCACGGCGATCGCGACTTTCGTGCTGCTCATCGTAGGGAGCATGGTGCACGGGACGGGCTCGAGCCTCGCCTGTCCCGACTGGCCCCTCTGCTACGGAACGTTCTTTCCCAAGATGGAAAACGGGGTGCAGTACGAGCACTCCCACCGCCTGGTGGCGACAGCGGTAGGCATCATGACGGTGACCCTCACCGTCATGCTCCTTCTGCAGAAGGGGCGGCGCTTTTTCAAGCTCGCCCTCGCGGCGACGGCTCTCGTCATCTTCCAAGGCGTTCTCGGGGGTATCACCGTTCTTTATCGCCTGCCCCGAGCGATCTCGATTGCCCACCTGGCGACCTCGATGTGCTTTTTTTCGCTCATGATCGTCATCGCGCTGCGCACGGCCCCGACATCGCTCGCCGTGCCGCGCCGTCTCGGCATGGCGCGGCGATGGCTCGTCCTGGCTTGGGCGGTCGTCCTCACGCAGATCGTGCTCGGCGGAATGGTGCGACATACGGCTTCGGGGCTCGCTTGTTTGGATGTTCCCCTTTGCAACGGATCGCTGTGGCCGCTCTCGTCGCCCGAGAAGGTGCAGATGATCCACCGCTTCGGCGCCGTCGTCGCCAGCGCCGTCGCCATTGGGATCGCGCTCTTCGTGCGAAAACATGCGGAAGGGTCCGAAACCGTACGCCGCTTGGCGCTCTTGCCGATCGTGCTCGTTCTCGTGCAGGTGACGCTCGGGGTGGCGAGCGTGCTTTCGTTGCTCGACCTCACCGTGATCACGTCGCATCTCGCGGTGGGCGCCGCGTTGCTCGGCTCGTTCGTGGTGCTGTGGGCGCTCTGTCCCGCCCCTGCCAGACCGGGCGAAGAGGCACTGCTTGGCCGTGACCGCGCCTCTAGCGATGCCGTGGTCGCCTCATGACGACTCCCCTCGTCGACGCCTATGAGCAGAAGCGTGTTGCGACGGTCGCCTTGAGCGATCTGGTCGCCCTCGCCAAACCGCGCATCACCTTGCTCGTGGTCATCACGACTGCGGGTGGGTATTGGCTCGCACCGATCGGGCGCGGTCCGCTGGTTGCGACCCTCACCATCCTCGGGACGACGCTCATCGTCGCCGGCGCCAACGCGCTCAACATGTACATCGAGCGCGACATCGACGCTCGCATGGAGCGCACCAAGGATCGACCCCTGCCCGCGGGTCGCATGGCCCCGCGCGTCGCGCTGTGGTTCGGCGTCGTTCTGTCGGTCGCCGCGGTTCCCATTCTCGCCCTCGGCGCCAACGCGACGACGGCGCTCCTCGCCGTCCTTGCCAACCTGAGCTACGTGTTCGCCTACACACCGCTGAAACAGCGGTCGCACTGGGCGCTCATCGTCGGCGCCGTGCCCGGCGCCATGCCTCCGCTGCTCGGATGGACCGCGGCCACCGGCACCATCGGCGCGGGCGGGCTCGTTCTCTTCGGGATCCTCTTTCTCTGGCAAGTGCCGCACTTTTTGGCGATCAGCATTTTCCGCCGCGAGGAGTATGCGAAGGCCGGGCTCAAGGTCATGCCCAACACGCACGGTCTGCGCGCCACCAAGCACAGCATCGCCCGCTACCTCTTCGCCCTCGTCGCCGTGAGCCTCCTTTTGGTTCCCCTCGGCGTCGAGCGCGCCGGATACACGGTCATGGCCGGCACGCTGGGAGCGATCTTCTTGGGCTGGGGGTGCTGGGGGCTTCGTGAAGACGCCGGTGCGCGCTGGGCGCGTTCGCTCTTCGGTATTTCGATTCTGTATCTCACCCTCCTTTTCTGCGTGCTGATGATCGAGGCCGGTCGGAGCGCCGTCTAGCAGTATCGCCGCAACGCGAGCACCACCATGCAAGAGCTGTCTTCCGCCGCGCGCCGTCCGTCTTTCGCGGCGCGGCTCG
The DNA here is from genome assembly GCA_035318505.1 of Polyangiaceae bacterium. Taxonomy (GTDB): domain Bacteria; phylum Myxococcota_A; class Polyangia; order Polyangiales; family Polyangiaceae; genus DASWDH01. The sequence goes on from DATHEQ010000053.1 coordinate 2,959, forward strand.
CGGCGCCGCTGTCGCGACGCAAGGTCGGCCTCGTGCTGCTCTTCGCCCTCGTACTGTCGATGGCGATCGTCGCCGTGCGCCGTCGAGCCGCGCGGCCGCCCGAGCCGCCGCCGGTGCTCGGCCGGATGGACGCCTTTTCGCTCTACGACCAGCGCGGCAAGACGTTCCAGCTCGACGACCTCGACGGCAACATCTGGATCGCCGATTTCATCTTCACCGGCTGCCAGGCCGCGTGCCCCATGCTCACTTCCAAAATGCGCGGCTTGCAAAAGCACATCGAGGAACGCGAGCGAACGCTGGGGCATCGACTCCCCATTCGCCTCGTGTCTTTCTCGGTCGACCCCGAGGTGGATACCCCCGACAAGCTCGCCGCCTACGCCAACAAGTGGGGAGCCGATCAAGAGCGCTGGGTATTTCTCACCGGGCCGCTGGCGGAAGTCGACCGCGCCGTGACGCGCGGGCTCAAAATACCTTTCGAAAAGGGAGGAGCCGACACCTCCGCTTTCGACGTGATGCACGGCGAGCACTTCGTCGTCGTCGATGGAGTGCGCCGCATCCGCGGCTACTTCGAAACTGATCCCAATGGAATGGCCGAGCTCAAGATCGCCATCGATTCGCTGCTCTCCGAGAGAGGTTCTTGAACGATGTCATTGGCCGACGCCTTGCCGTCCGTGAACGCCTCGCTGAACGGCCTCTCCGCGCTCTGGATCGTGCTCGGCTACCGCTCCATCAAGCAGAAGAACGTCGCGCTGCACCGGTTTTCGATGCAGGCCGCCTTCGTGACGTCGTCGGTCTTTCTCATTTGCTACCTGACGCGCGTGTACCTGACCGGCACGCACCGCTATCCCGGCGACGGTTGGGCCAGGGCGCTCTATCTCGGCATTCTCTTGACGCACACCACGCTGGCCATCGCCACGGTGCCGCTGGTCCTGCGCTCGCTGTTTCTGGCGCGTAGGGGCCGGTTCGTCGAACACCGTAGGATCGCGAAATACTCCCTTCCCGTCTGGCTGTATGTATCCGTTACGGGCGTCGTGGTGTACCTTATGCTCTACCAATTGGCGTGAAGGACGAGAACCCTCGCGCGAAAAAAACTCCTCGGCGCGCATTCGTTGTCTAAAGACAAGAAGCATCGTCCGTCCGACGTGCTACTACACGGGACGCACTTGCCACGTCGGCAAGGCGTGACTTTTGGGTGGCAAACCAATGAGGCGTTCTTCTCTCTCGCGACTCGTTGTGCTCATGTCGTGTCTCGTCGGAGGCGCGATGTTTCTCTCTTCGCCGGCCGATGCCCAACGCAAAAAGGCCTCGTCGGGCGCCACGTCGGAAGCCAAACCGAAGAGGAGGAAGCCGGCACAAGTCGCCCCTCCTCCGCCGGTCGCGGAAGCACCGGTCGAGGCTCCCGCTGCACCTGTGGCCGCGCCCGCGCCGGCCGCAGACGAGCCGGCTGCCCTACCGGCGCCGGCCCCCGCGCCGTCCCCGCCGCCGGCCGTGTCCAGCAAACGCACGCGTCGTGGCGCCGCCCCTGCGCCGGTCGCGGAAGACACGACCACCACCGATCTCGGACCCCCGCCGCAGCGTTCGCTCCGCAAGAAGAGCATGAAAAACGCCGGCGGGACGGAGGTGGCAGAAGACGACGAGGGGCAGCCCATCCGTCGCAAAAAACCGGCTACGCGCAGCTTGCGGCACGACCAAGACGAGGACGAGGACGAAGATCACGCGGCCGCGACGAAGGATGATTCCTCCTCCGAGAAGGCCGAGGAAGAGGCGGTCCCGGAAAAAGAAGCAGAAGCCGAGCCGGAGCCGGAGTCTGACGCCGACACGGACACCGACAGCGCGGCCACCAAGAAACGCCGCCCGAAGCCATACTTGTTCGACATCACCGCCGCGCTCCGCGGCTTTCAACGGCACTTCTCGTATATCGACGATAAGTACAACGAGCTGCCGAACTACGATCTCGGCGGTGCGCCGGCGATCGCATTCGATGTCGGCGTTTACCCCTTCAAGAACGCGAAGGGGTCGCTTTCGGCGGGCTTCACCGGAAGCTTCGAGTACGCGGTGGGTCTCGGCACGACCTACAAAGTGCCGACCGGCAGCCAAGAGGGTACGCACGGCACGACCGCCCTCTCATACGCACTCGGCGTGCGCGGCAACTACGCGTTCGGTGCGACGCTCTCCAACATTTTGAGCGCCGGCGCTGAGTTCGGCGCCCAGTCGTTCATCGTCGATCACCCCGCGCCCGTACGCGGCAACGCCAACATCCCGAGCGTCGAGTACAAGTTCATTCGCCCCAACGTGCAGGGGCGATTCCCCGTCATGGACAAGCTCGCCGTGATTGGGAGCGTCGGCTACTTGATGGTTTCGTCGGCGGGTGAAATCGTCTCGACCGAGTACTTCCGCGGTGCGACTTCGAGCGCCAGCGGGCTCGATATCGGCGTCGGAGCCGCATACGAGATCAAGATGAACCCACGGGGGACCATCAAGTTCCTCGAGCTTCGACCGATGCTCACCTTCCGTCGGTACACGTTCAAGTTCGCTCCCGACGAGACGACGGATCCGTACGTCGCCAGCGGGGCGACCGACGACTACGTCGGTTTGAATCTCGGCATCGCCACGCGTCTCTGAACGAGGCGCCAGCAGTCCGGCCGGCGAGCGATCGCCGGCCGACGCTGAACCGCCGATCGCGCTCGATCGGCGGAAGGAGATTGTCGCAAAGTGGTGCTAGGGTCGCGCGTGAGGTAATCGCGATGACCCGAGGACGCTCGTGGATTGTGCTGGCATGGTTGACCGGGTTCGTCGGATGCGCACCCGCGGCGACGCCCGGTGTCACGGCGCCGGCGGCGGGCCCGGTCACGCAGCCGGCGGCGAGCGCGACCGTCGATCCCGAACCACCGGCGGGGTTACACTTGCCGCGCACCGCTCTGCCCACGAAATACGCGCTCGAGCTCGACGTGCGCACGAACGATACCAAGCTCGCGGGAGCGGTGACGATCGACCTTGCCCTCGGCTCGGCCACCAACGCGGTCTGGCTGCACGGCCGCAATCTCGCTGTGCGCGAAGCGCGCTTCGAAGTGGCGGGAAAACCGCTGCCAGCGCGCGTCGTACCCGACGTGAAGAACGAGCGGCTCGGCTTCGTCACCGCGTCGGTCATGCCGGCCGGGCCGGCGCGCCTTTTCGTTCGCTACGAGGCCGAGGTGGTCGAGAACGCCGATCGCGGCGTTTTTCGCGAGCAAGAAGGGGGCGACTGGTACGTCTTCAGTCAGTTCGAAAATACCGACGCGCGCAGCGCGTTTCCTTGCTTCGACGAGCCGAACGTCAAAACACCGTGGGACATCACGCTCGAAGTGGACGAGGCGCAAATCGCGCTCGGCAACACGCAGATCGCCTCCCAGTCGAACCCGCGCCCTGGCCGCAAGACGATACGTTTTGCCGAAACGCAGCCGCTGCCCGCCTATCTCGTTGCGTTCACGGTGGGCCCTTTCGAGCTCGTCGACGGAGGCAAGGCCGGCAAAGCCAAGGTGCCCGTGCGCATCGCTGCGCCGCGCGGAGCGGCGCGCGAAGCGGCTTACGCCGCCGAGATCACGTCCGATCTGATCGGCATCCTCGAAGACTATTTCGGCATTCCCTACCCGTACGACAAGCTCGACGTCGTACCCATCCCCACGCTCATCACTTGGGGAGCGATGGAGAACGCGGGCCTCATCACCTTCTTTCGCGAGGGGATGCTGGCCAAAGCGGGCGAAGATTCCGAGATTTTCAAGCGCCGCTACGCCGACATCATGGCGCACGAGCTCGCCCATCAGTGGTTCGGCGATCTCGTCACCATGGA
>DATHEQ010000054.1:0-20262 GCA_035318505.1 Polyangiaceae bacterium
GGCCCCGCGTCGTCACTCGACGGCCCCGCGTCGGTCGGCGCGCCGGCATCGGAAAGGGTATTGGCATCGGACGTAGCGCCGCCGGTCCCCCCCTCCTGCGTCGTCGAAGGCGGCGCCGCTCCCGCGGAACCTTGGCAGTTCGACAGCGCCGGACAGCCGACAGCGCACAATGTGAGGCAAGCCACGCGTTCCCACCGACCCAGCATGCGACCTCCGCTCGACCAACCGATGAGCTTACCAGAGCAAAGCCTCGCCACGTAGCTCACGGCACGCGGCCCGCGACGAGCTGTTAGAGTCGCGAGAGGATGCGCCTCGCGTCACCGCCCTTCGCCGTCGCGATCGTTTTGTCGTGCTCTTCTCTTTCCGCACTCGACAAGCAGGGGAGCGCGCATAGCGGCAACATCGGCGGCGAGAGCGAAGGGACGCATGTCTCCGGCTCGGTGATGGTGGGCAGCGCCCTCTACAATCCTACCTACGCCGCGCGACCGGACAACAGCGGGCACGCACTCTTCCGGTACGCGGCGCGCGCCGACATCGATCTCATCGGGAGCCGTCTCTCCATCCCCATCGACGTCAACACCTTCACCGACCGCGATCAGCCGGGCATCGGTGTCATGAAGCCGACGGAGCTCGACCTCATCGCCGGCGTGACCAGCACTTGGCCGCTCGGTCCCGGTGCCATCGAGATAGGGAGCCGCGTCGAGCACGATCGACCGATCGACCAGGGCACCTTCACGCAGACGTACCTCGATTTACGGTCCCGCTACCTTTACTCACTGGCGCGATCGTGGCCCGACCTCGCCCGCTACGCTCTCGACGTCACCGGCTGGGTGACTCTCGGCGCATTCGTGTTGAACCCCACCTACGCCGCGCGACCCGATAATTCCGGCAAGGCGCTTCTGCGTTACGCCCTCCACACCGAGCTTTCGATTCTCGACGACCTCGTTTCCGTCGGAGTCGACGGCACGATGTTCACCGATCGGCAATCTGCCGTTTTTGTTCCGAGCGAGCTCGATCTCACACCTGAAATCATCCTGCACCTCGCTCCCTTCGAGCTCCACGTCGCCTACGAGAGCGATCTGCCCATCGATCGATCGGGGCTGACCCAGACGTATGTTTATGCGCTGGGAGCGTGGAATTTCGATTTCCACCGCGAGCCGGTCCCGCTCGAGCCGCGCGGCCAGCTCCCTTCTCCATGAGAGAATCGCCAGAGAGCGAAAGGTACCCACGACAATGCGCATCCTTTACGGAGTGGTCGGCGAAGGCATGGGACACGCCACCCGCTCCAAGGTCGTCATCGATCACCTCGTCAAGAGAAAGCACAAGGTCAAGGTCGTCGTCTCGGGGCGCGCCTACGCGTTTCTGAAACGCCACTTTTCGGACGTCGTCGAAATCCGAGGTCTCACCATTCGCTACGCCGCCGGCGCGATGGATCGCGACGCATCGGTGGTGCAGAACGTCCTCTTGTCGCCGTCGATGCTGTTTCAGAATGCGGCGGCTTACATCGACGACGTCCGGCACTTCAAACCGAAGTTGGTGCTCTCCGATTTCGATTCCTACGCTTGGTTTTTCGCGCGTCGCTTCGGTCTGCCCATCGTCTCCATCGACAACCAGCAGATCATCCACAAGTGCAAGCACGCTGACGAGATCACGAAAGGCGTCGCCGCCGACTACCGCGCCACCCGCGCCTTCGTCAAAGCCAAGATGCCCGGCTGCGAGCATTACGTGATCACCTCGTTCTTCACGCCCGCCATCCGCGCCAAGTACCGAGAACGGGTCACCATCGTGCCTCCCATCTTGCGGGAGGAGATTCTCAAGGCGCGTCCGACGCGCGGCGATCACGTGCTCGTCTACCAGACATCCACGAGCGACCGTGCGCTTATCGCGCAGCTCAACCGTCTTCGCCCGCGCAAGTTCGTGGTGTACGGTCTCGGACGCGACGCGGTGGAGGGCAACTGTACTTTGCACAGCTTCTCCGAGCAGCGTTTCGTGCGCGACTTGGCCAGCGCGCGCGCGGTCGTCACCAACGGCGGATTGTCGCTCATGCACGAAGCCATTTACCTCGGTAAGCCCATTCTCAGCGTCCCGGTGCGACATCAATTCGAACAGGAGATGAATGCGCGTTACCTCGAGCAGTACGGCTACGGGCTCGCCGCGCCGCACATGGATGCCGACGTGCTCGACGCTTTTCTACGCCAGGAGCGCGTCTATGCAGACGCGCTCCTGCACCATCGCCAGAAGGGAAACGAAATGCTTTATCGCACCGTGGACCGGCTCTTGGATCGGTGAGACCGAAATGCGCGCCCCTCAAATCCCGGGTTGACAGAAGCATGACGACATCAACTTGACGTCGGCGTTGGCCCAGACCTTGGCGAACCTCTCCTGGAAATCGGCGAAGTCATCGATCTTTTGCATCTTCAGCGCCTTGGCGAGGCCGAAGAGCGACCAACCATTCTCGGGCAGGCGTCTGAGATCTTCGCGATAGACCGCGGCCGCTTCCACCGGGCGGTTGGAACGAATGAGCGCCGCCCCGAGCGCGTGCCGCACGGGCTGGATCCAGTCCGGCGGCTCGTCGTAATGGAGCTCGTCTTCGAGCTTCACCGCTTTTTTGAGCTCGGCGATCCCTTTGTCGACCTTGCCTTCGCGGTAGAGGATTTCTCCCGCCAAGAGATGCTCGGCGACGCCGAGGATGTCGACGGCCTTGTTGTTGCCGAAAAAGGCGCCCTCCGGAACTTTGTTTTTGGCTTCGAGGAACGCGGTTTGCTCGGCGCGCGCTTCTGCTTTCTTGGCGAGCGCTGCACTGGCGACGCCGCGCGCATAGAAGCGCATGGCCCGCGCGATGAGAAGATGCTCGGCCGGTTCGGGCGCGGCGAGGATCTCCTCCCATTTCCCGAAGCGCATCATCACTTCGAGCGGCATGGACACGAAACCGTCGGCGATGGCTCCGCTGTCGCGGATCCACTCGGGGGGCATCTCGGCGATCATCGTCTGCACGGCGCTGAGCGCCTTTTCGCTCTGACCCTGCATCATGGCGGCGAACGCAAGCATGTGGCGATTGTGCGCCATGTAGAGGCGATAGAAGTTCTGCGTGGGGACCACTCCTTTGTACTTGCTGTCGGCGGCGATCGCTTTCTCGTTGGCGAGCGCAGCCGCTTCCCACCGCCCGCGCCGCACGTCGATGTGCGACGGCATGTGCATCATGTGACCGAGCCCGGGTTGCAGATCGCGCAATCGGTTGGCGGCCGGATCTGCCTTTTCAGGCAAGGGGGACGCCTCTACCGCGTGGATATAGAGGTGGTTGGCGAGGGGATGGTACGGATTTTTGACCAACACCTGTTCGAGGGTGGTCACGATTTCATTGGTGCCGGGTTGTGCGCTGCCATCGGTCTTCCAGAGATCCCAGGGCCGCAGATCCATCAGCGCCTCGGCATAGAGCGCAGCCACGTCGGCGTCGTCGGGATATGCTTTTTGCACCTGCTTCATGGCGTCTGCGTAGGCCTGGTCGAGCGCCTTGCGGTCGCTCGGCTGGGGCATCGCATAGCGCGCCGCGAGCGCGTCGATGAGCGCACGCTCGGCGGGCGCGGCTTGCCGCACGAACTCGCGCGCGCGCGTAAGAGCGTCCCATGCCGCCTTGGCGTGTTCCTCGTCCACGGCGGGGTTATTGATGTGGGGCCCGTTGGCGAGGGCCACGCCCCAATGCGCCATCGCGCACTGCGGATCGATCTCCGTTGCTTGCGCGAACGAGCGGATGGCCTGGTCGTGGTTGAAGCCAAAAACAAAAGCGAGCCCCTGGTCGAAGTACCGCTGCGCTTGCGGGGAGGAAGTCGTGACCTTGCGCGAATGCTTGCCGAGCCCCGCGAAGAGCGGCTCCGTCGGGACCTTGGCAGCGGGCGCCGCGGCAGGAGGCGGAGGACGGGGCCTCGGCGCCGGCGCGGGCGGGGGTCTTGGCGTATTGCAGCTCGCGCTGACGACTGCCAAGAGTGCCGCGGCGAGGAGGCGGTGCTTCATAGGGCTCCTCTACGCGACCTTTGTACGGAGTGCGCCGTTAGGCAAGCGTCTCGAGCCCGCTGGCCAGGTACGGGCGTTCACATGCTAGATTCGGTCCACTGAAGACGCCTATCCGCCGCTTCCCACCCATACCGAAAACCGCGCTCGTCCTTTTCACCGCCGTCATCGCCGTCGGTGCCTGTGACGGGTGCGGGCGTGCCTCCCACAACCACCGTGGCGAGGACGCCGCGGTTCTGCCCGACGCCACCGATGACCGAACATCGCGGGACGCGACCCGTGCTGCGGCAGACGGCGATGACGGCGCCGGCGCGGCCACGAGTTCCTCGGACAAGCTCGCGCCGCATCAGCGGCCCGAGTTCCCGAGCCCTCTCTCCTTCCTCTTCATTACAGTCGACACGCTCCGCCCCGACCTCGGCTACGCGGGATACGAACGGCCGGTATCGCCCCGTCTCGACGAGCTCGCGAAGCGGTCGGTGATTTACGAACGCGCTTATTCGATTTCGACGTACACGGCGTTCTCGCTGCCCCCCATGATGGCCAGCCGTTACCCGTCGGAAATGCCGCGCTCCGACCGGCACGAGGTCCGCTACATGGGAAGTAACGTCCTTCTGGCGGAGCGCCTGCAGGCAGCGGGCTACCGCACGGCCGGCGCCGCCTCCCATTTCCTCTTCAACCGCGCGCTCGGCTGGGTCGACGGTTTCGATCGCTTCATCATGACCGGCGTCGACGGCTCGCAGGGGTCGGGCATCGACTGGCGCCATTCGTCGCGACCCCTGGCCGACGCGGCGATTCGACTTCTCAACGAGGCCGATCTCGTAGCGAGCCCATTTTTCATCTGGGTCCACTTCCTCGATCCCCACAAACAATACCTCGAGCACCCCGGCTATTCGACGTTCGGCGACGACCCGCGCGCGCTCTACGACGGCGAAATCGCGTTCACCGACTACCACATCGGCCGCGTGCTCGACGCGCTCGCCGCTTCTCCCGCGGCGGAGCGAACCGCCGTCATCTTCACCGGCGACCACGGAGAAGCGTTCGGGGAACACGGCTTTTACTTCCACGGCCGGGAGATCTGGGACGAGGTCGTGCGCGTACCGCTCGTCATCTACGTGCCCGGCGTCAAACCGAGGACGGTGGCGCGCCGTACGAGCAACGTCGACCTCGCTCCCACCGTGCTCGATCTCGCCGGCCTTCCGCAGGACGAGGGCGCGCGCGGGCGAAGCCTGGTGATGGAGCTCGTCGGCGGTCCGGTCGCGGCGCGCCCCGTGCTCGTCGATCAACCGCGCAATCCTTACTACCCGCCGCGGCGCGGCTTCATCCAAGGCGCCTATAAACTTCACCACGCCATCGACAACGAGACTTACCGCTTGTTCGACCTCGATCAAGATCCCGGCGAACAATCCGATCTCGCGGAGACACAGCCCGAACTCTTGCGCGACGTGCAGCGCTCCTACGAACAGTTTGCGGCCAAGATCATCGACTACATCCCGACGCCCATGGGTGGGCCGCCGCCCAGCGCACCGGCGCACCCGGTAGGCGCTTCAGCGGCGTCCCTCAAGCCGAAGAAATAACCGCGCCGCCGCGCCCCGCCCCATGGGCCGCGAGTTCAGGGCAGGATCAGGGCTCCCGCGAAGCTCGGGCCCGCGGGTGTCGTCTTCGTGTCTCGCAACGTCAACTTGCCATCGGTGGCGTTGATCTCGAAGACCATCAGGCTGGCAGCGTCTTGGTTGGCCACGAAGAGAAACTTTCCCGCCGGATCCATGCCGAAGTCACGAGGCGTCTTGATCGCGCCGCCACCCGTCTCGTTGCCCCTCATCGTGAGCCGACCGGTTGCGGCGTCGATCTCGAAAATGGAAATGCTGTTGTGACCGCGGTTCGACGTGTAAACGAACTGGCCGGCGGGGTGCACGACGACGTGTGCGCCCGATCCGGTCTTGGCCGTTCCGGCGGGCAGCGAGTCGATCGTTTGCGGACCCGAAAATGTCCCGGTGGCGGGGTCGTAGACGAGCGAAGTGACCGTGACCGCCGTCTCATTCATCGTGTAGGCCCAATTGCTCGTGGGGTGGCGGGCCAAGTGGCGCGGTCCGGCGCCGCTCGGAAAACCGCTCACCGATCCATTCGCCGTGAGCTTGCCCGTCGCTGCGTCGAGCTTGAATTGAAAGACGGTGTTGGCATTCACGTTGGGCACGAACGCGAAGCTCCCCGTGGCATCGGTGAGAATCTGGTGGCTCGTGCTAGTCGCCGGACGCTGGATGTCGGCGGGCGGCATGGTGACGCCGCCGTTCGCATCGACAGCGAGGGTCGACACGTGACCGCTCCCATAGTGGGCGACGAGCACCCATCGCCCATCGGGGGTCACCGACAAATGGGGCGAGCCGTCCCCTCCCGTCGGCGCTTCGTTGATCTTTTGCAGCGAGCCGTCCGGCGCGATCTTGAAGGCGAGGACTTTGCTGTTCGCGCCGGTCGCCTCGTTGACGGCGTAGAGAAAGCGCTTGTCGGCCGAAAAGGCCAAGTACGACGGGCTGGAAATGCCGGTGTCGAGCGAGCCCTTCGACGTGAGAACGCCGCTTAATCGATCGAGCGTGAAGATCGTGATCTTCGGGTCGTACCCGCTCGTGTAGACGTAGGTCGTGCCCGGCGCGGAAGTTTCGGGGCTATCCGCGGTGCCGTCGCGGGGCGCGGCGTCGACGGCAATCCCTCCGTCTTTGCCGGCCGCTGCGCCGCTTCCGGCGTTTCCTCCGGTGCCGGCGCCGCTGGCCCCGCCGCTTCCTCCCTGGCCGGCGTTGCCTCCGGTCACGCTGCCTCCTTGTCCGCCGCTCCCACCGCTTCCGCCACTCGCTCCACTCCCGCCCTGGCCGCCCATCGAACCGGCCGAACCGCCGGGCGCGCCCGCCGTGCCTGCGCTCGCGCCGCTGCCGCCCTGCCCGCCGGCGCCGCCGCCCCCGTCAGGCGCGCCGGCCGTGCCGCCCGTCGGCGCCGGTCCCGGTGCATCCTCCGAACAACTTGCTCCGATCGCGGCGAGCGAACCCGCCACGAGGAGGCACGTGAACCAGCGGTAACCTTGCACGGACACGGCTCATCGATACCTCAATTTGGCGCGGATTGCTCGCGCGCCCATCCCACCAAGGTTCGAGCCCCACCGATCACCGCCCGGCATTTCGGAGCTGCAGCTTCGAAATAGGACGCGCCTCGACCTTTGTGCTTTCGCGGGCGCGGCGTAACGAACATGGCGACGAGGCGCGCCACGAAAACGTCCGGCGAGAGGGCGTCGATCGACTTCGTCGAGAGTTCGAACATGACGAAATGGTGAAGGGCGGCGATCCAGCACCGCGAGCGTCGCGAGCGTCAATGCGTCCCCGCAGCGCAGCGCGGCGCGACCTCTTCGCCCGTCGCGATCATCCCCTTGTCCAAGAAGATCGCCCGCGCACGCCGCCGGGATCTCGTCATCGGGAGGCTCGAAGGTCGGGCCATTCCGAAGTGCATACTCCGTAACTCACAAAGTCCCAACGGAGCCGAAGAAGCAGTTCCCTCGATGACCCCTCACCCGCATTTTGTGGGATCAGCGCCACGCTTACCTATTTGTGACGCGAAGGTGCGATTGACGCGGTGTTTGACGATGTGCTTTTGTAACCGCCCTTTTAATTAAGGGGACGGAGGTTTCATGAATCGAATGCGTCTTCCTCTTTCCGCCTTGGGCGTCCTGTCGCTCATGCCGCTTGCCTGCGGAGGCAACACCAGTGGCGTGAATCCACCCGCCGAGACGTGGAGCCGCCTCGCCGAAGGGAGCTGGACGCTGGAAGCAGGCGCCGAAGACCCGCGCTGGTGCAAGAAAATCGCGCTCACCGAGGACATCTACGTCTCGGCGTTGCACCCGGTACATCCGCCGGGCACGCATCATACGACGCTCAGTCTCGTCGCCGATGACGGCAAAGAGGGCTGCAGCGGCAGCATGTTTGGCGCGGGGCTGATCTACGCAGCCGGAGCGGGAACCAAAGATTTGCACATGCCCAAGGGGGTAGCGATGAAGCTCCCGGCCGGGCAAGCGCTGATCCTCAACTTGCACATCTACAACGCGTCGAGCGCGCCGATTCAAGGCACCTCCGGCATCGACATCGTTCGAGTGAAACCCGACGAAGTGACGAGCGAAGCCGACTTGCTGCTGTCGGGCCCGACGAACTTCGCGCTCGCCCCTCAACAGAAGTCGACGCTCACCCATACGTGCGCGGTCACCAGCGACCAGACGATGTTCACGCTCTTTCCGCACATGCACCAACGCGGCATTCACATCAAGACGACGGTGACGGTGGGCGGCACGCCGAGGGTGCTGCACGACGGCGAGTACAATTTCGAGGAGCAGTACCTCGTGCCGGTGGACCCGATTGCCTTTCACGCCGGCGATTCGATCACGACCGAGTGCACCTACGACAACTTAGGACCTTCGACGGTCAAGTTCGGTGAGAGCTCCGATACCGAGATGTGCTTCAGCATCCTTTTCCGCTATCCGCGGGGAAAGTCGACCTTCTGCACCGGAGAGACCGAGGGTGGCGGCCAGGGCGGCGACGCGGGCCGACCGATTTCGGGCCCCGCTTGCGCCGCAGCCGGCGACACGGGCAACGACGTCGGAGTCGGGAAACTCTGCTCCGCTGGCGGCAACCAATGCACTGGAAACAAGGGCGCGCAGCTCTGTCTCGCGGACTATGTACAGGGTGATTTCGGCAACTTCTGCACCGCGCAGTGTCAGAGCGATGCCGAGTGCGGGGCCGCGGCCATTTGCACGCCGTCCAAGATCTGCGTGCCGTCCAAGTGCGTGAGTGACGCCGGAATGGGAGGGCTTCCGTAAAGATGCGCAGCTTCGGTTTCACGACCGAGCTGCGCGGCAGCGTTTGCGACACCATCCCAACCTGACTGCCACTGAAAGCGAGACCCGTGGCAATCGTGGCGAATACACCGTGGCTTGCGAGGCGTGAGTCTTCGCCATGAGCCTTTCCGTCATGCTGCTCTACGCCCTCGTCGAAGGCGTAGAGCCGGCCGGGGTGGCGAGCCACGATCTCCTCAGGGCGGCGAACATCGACCCTCGCCGCCTCGAGGACATGGACGGGCGTCTCGATCGCACCGAATACGATCGCGCTCAGACGGCTGCGCTCGAGCTCACCGGCGATGGCGCGCTCGGCTTGCACATGGGCGAGCGAGTCTCCATTCGACCGTTCGACGTCATTGCCGATCTCGCCTCGCATGCCCCGACGCTGCGTGACGCCTTTCAGACCTTCGCGCGCTTTCATCGGATCGTGTGCGACGGCCCCGACACGGCTCTCTACGAACGAAACGGCGTCGCCACGGTCCACTACCAATTTCCGCGCGCGAGCCTCTGCTGCAACCGGCTCCGCGCCGAATTCGCCATGGTGGGCATTCTTCGCATGTTGCGACATTTCACGCGCCCCGACATTCTGGCGCGGGCAGTGTATTTCGAGCACTCGCCGCCGGAATATCGCGATGAGTACACGCGCATCTTCGCCGGCACCGAGCGCTTCGATCACGACTTCACCGGCATCGAGTTCGACGGGGAGTTGCTCGACCGCACGACGCAGCCTCAGAACGGCGAGCTTTACACCGTTCTCGAGTCGCTCGCCGAACGCAAGCTCAGCCGCGTCACGCGCGAAGGGGGACACGCCGAGCGTCTACGCGATTTCTTGACGTCGAGCTCCGTCGGCGAGCGCCCGCAGATGGACGTGGTAGCGCGGTCGCTCGGTATTAGTGTTCGCTCGCTGCGGCGACGTCTCGACGAAGAGGGTGTCTCGTATACGACCTTGCTCAATGAAGCGCGCGCAACGCTGGCCAAGCGAATGCTCGATGACCCACGACGTTCGATCTACGAGACCGCGTACGCGATGGGTTTTTCTGACCCCAGCGCCTTTCATCGCGCGTTCAAACGTTGGACGGGCATGACTCCGACTCAATACCGACATAGCCTCTAGCGCTACGCCGTCGGTCGATGGTAAGAGCGTGCGCCGCCAGGCACCCTGGCCGAACGTTGCAGTCGCGCATTGGAGATTTCGTCGCGATCATCTTGGTGCAGTGTGTCGAACGCTTCGTTCGTGAGCGCGCACGTCGCTACGCACCAGCGACGTCGTTGAAGTTTTCCTCGCTGCGATCGCTTCGGTCGCCCTCGGGTCGTTCATGAGTGCGGATCCGCTGACGGTGTTCTTCAAAAAACGGCAGGTATCTTCCTGGAAATGTGGTGCGGTTTGCGCCAATATGCGGTGCCGTGAATCGACTACAGAATGAATTCCTCGACAGTTGGGTCAAATCAATCGCTGCTGTCACCACTCCAGACAACGTCGTCATTTGCGACGGTTCCAGCGAAGAGATTCGCGCGCTGGAAACGAAGATGGTCGCCGATGGCACTTTCATCGAGCTAAACGGGTCCAAATATCCGCACAGCTTTTTGCACCGGTCGCACCCGAGTGACGTTGCACGCACCGAGCAGCTCACTTTCATTTGCTCTGAGAAGAAAGACGATGCTGGGCCCACCAACAATTGGATGAGCCCCGATGAAGCCACCTCGCGCGTGTGGCCGCTCTTCTCCAAGTGCATGGCTGGCCGCACCATGTACGTCGTTCCTTATCTGATGGGCCCCGCCGATTCACCCAACGCCCGCGTCGGCGTCGAGATCACCGACAGCGCTTACGTCGTCGCCAATCTGCGCGTCATGACACGCATGGGCGACGTCGCGCTGCGCCGTCTCGGCACCTCGGCGAACTTCGTGAAAGGTCTGCACTCGCTCGGTGATCTTTCCCCCGAGCGCCGCTTCATTTGCCACTTTCCCGAAACGCGCACGGTGTGGAGCATCGGATCGGGCTACGGAGGCAACGCGCTGCTCGCCAAGAAGTGCCACGCCTTGCGGCTCGCCAGCGTCGAGGCACGCGACGAGGGATGGCTGGCCGAGCACATGCTCATCGTCGGCATCACCGATCCCAAAGGTCGCACGACGTACCTGGCCGCCGCCTTCCCGAGCGGCTGCGGCAAGACGAATCTGGCCATGCTCATTCCCAGTCTGCCGGGATACAAAGTCGAGACGATCGGCGACGATATTTGCTGGATGCACGTCGGAAGCGACGGGCGGCTTCGCGCCATCAACCCCGAGGCGGGAATGTTCGGCATCGCCGTCGGCACCAGCATGAAGACGAACCCCAACGCCATGCGCGCCGTGGGGCACGACGCCATCTTCACCAACGTCGCGGTGACGCCCGAGGGCACGCCGTGGTGGGAGGGAATGGACCCTGCCAATCCGCGCGGAGTCGCCGGCATGACCGATTGGCGCGGCCGCGTGGTGGGGCCCGATCGCACGGAACCGGCCGCCCATCCCAACGCCCGTTACACCGTCTCGTTACGTCAGTGTCCGAGCGTGGGCGCGGGAATGGACGAACCGGCCGGCGTTCCCATCTCCGGCATCATCTTCGGTGGGCGGCGAGCCAAAAAGGCGCCGCTCGTGTTCGAGGCCACGAGCTTCGCGCACGGTGTTTATGTCGGCGCCACGATGGTCTCCGAGACCACCGCCGCCGCCACCGGCGCGACGGGCATTCCGCGGCACGATCCCATGGCGATGCTGCCCTTCTGTGGGTACAACGTGGGCGACTACTTCAAGCACTGGCTCGAGATGGGGCCGAAGCTCAAGCACCCGCCCAAGATTTTTCACGTGAACTGGTTTCGCCAGGGCAAAAATGGTTCGTTCCTGTGGCCGGGGTTCGGCGAGAACATCCGCGTCATGCAGTGGATGATCGATCGCATTCACGGCGATACCGACGCTCGTTCGACATTGCTCGGCTACGTGCCGACGAAGACCGGCATCAACTTGAACGGCCTCGACATGGGCGGCGCGGCGTACGACGATCTGTTCGACGTCGACGCCGAGGCTTGGGCCGAGGAAGCGGAATCACATCTCAAGTTCTTGCGCACCTTCGGTTCGCGGTTGCCGGAAGCTCTCGTGCAAGAGCAAGGGGCGCTCGTGCGTCGCGTCGCCGAAGCGCGCGCCAGCGCGTCCAGCGCCAAAGTCGCGGCCAAGTAACAGGCAAAGTGATCAAGCGGGCGTCGATGCGCGCCCGCTGCAACCGAGCAGAGACTTGGCGGCTTCGATGGCGTCCTTCGTTCCGGCCAGCGCTACCACGTCGCCATGACGCAGCGTCTCCGCCGCGGCCGGGACGACGAGCGCTTCCTTGCCGCGCGTGATGGCAAGCACCGTCGCGCCCGTCGCGCCGCGCAGATTGAGCTCGGCCAGGGATTTTCCAATCGCCGTGCTCCCCTCTGCAATGAGCACGGGCACGGGGGCTCCGAGCCCGGGCAGGATGAGATTCACGTCGCCGAGATCGAGCGGCGCGCGGCTCGCCTCGTCTTTGCCGGTGCCGGCCTGAGCCGCCAGTAGCTCGACGATCAGCTGGGCACTGGCGCGCACATGGCCCTCGAGGTCGGCCGTGCTCTTCCAGAACACGAAGCCGAGCGCCACCAGTAAGACGAACAGAATGCCGGCCGCCGAAAAGCCGGGCAAGAAAGGCTGTGTCACGGCGACGAGCGGGATACCCACCAAGAGCACAATCGCCAGCTCGAGCGTGAGGTTCAGCACGCGCCGCGGCGCGCGCGCAAGATCGACTTTGCCGCGCTCCTCGGTCGGCAGCGCGGCCTCGGCAAGCACGCGCCCGAGACGACGGCTCACGCGCGCAATCCCGATGATGAAGGGGACGATGAGAAGGACGGCGCCCGCGATGACGATCGGCCGGGTCACGCCCGCGCTCATGTTGAAGACGCTGCCGACGTACGCGACGATGTCGGCGAGCGCCACGGAAGTGCCGATCACCAGCGCCGCCACGAGCGCCCCATCGAGCACGAGAGCGCCGAAGAGCTTGCGAATCGCGCTCGTCGCGGTGCGCGGACCATCGCCGCTGCGAAGGTTCTCCACCCAAGTGCCGTAGAGCGAGGCGAAGGTTTGCATCGATCGAGGGAGCAGTCGATCGACCAGCAACGCCGAGCGACGCGCGCCCCGGATGAGCCAGGGCGTGAGCAAGGTGGTGATTCCCGAGACGGCCACGGCAATGGGATAGAGAAAATCGCCGGTGGCGCGAAGAGAGAGCCCGAGCGCCGCGATGATGAAAGAAAATTCACCGATCTGAGCGAGGCTCATACCTGCTTCGACCGAAACGCGGGTTCCGCTTCCCGACAAAAACGCTCCCAGGGAGACGCCGGCGATCTTTCCGACGATGACGACCAACGTCAGCGTCGCTACCTCGGGAAAATGCCGAGCGATGATGAATGGGTCGATGGACATGCCGACCGAGACGAAGAAAATGGCGGCGAACATGTCGCGCACCGGCGTGACGAGGTGCTCCACCTCTTTTTCAGCTCCCGATTCGGCGATGAGCGAGCCGGCGATGAAGGCTCCCAGTGCCACAGAGTACCCGAATTCCTGGGCCAGAAGCGCGACCGCGAAGCAAAGCCCGATGCTGGCGACGAGCGTCGTTTCGGGGCGATTCATGCGCACGACGGCACGGATTGACCGCGGCACGACGAGGAGCCCGACGACCAAGAGACCCACGAGAAAAGCCGCCAAGCGCCCCGTCGTGAGGGCCAATGCCCGCGCGGATAGTCCGGCTCCACTCGCAATCGCCGTGAGGGCCGCCATGAGCAAGATGCCCACCAAGTCTTCGACGATGAGAATGCCGACCACCAACTTGCGCAGGTTTCCGCCGATCTTCTGCTCGTCGAAGGCCTTGGCGATGATGGTGGTGCTGGAGATGGCGATGATGGCACCCGTGAAGAGGCCTTCCAGCGTCGTCCATCCGAAGAAACGCGCGGTGACGAAGCCGAGCCACGCCATCAAACTGCACTGAATGACTGCCGTCACCGCCGCCGCGACGCCCACCTCGGCGAGGCGACTCAGGCTGAACTCGAGGCCGATCGAGAACATCAACAGAATGACCCCGAGCTCCGACAGCGTTCCGACGATCGCGCCGTCGGCCACGAGCGGCACCGGCACATGAGGCCCGATGACGAGGCCTGCCAGGAGGTAGCCCAGGACCACCGGCTGCTTCAGGCGCTGGCAGATGACGGTCGTCACCGCCGCCACTCCGAGCACGATGGTCAGCGCTAATAAGAACGCGTGCGCATCGTGCATTCCGACGGGGTATCACGCGGCATCGCTGCCGCCTACGCGATCGACGCGGCAAGTCGCAGCCGCGGGCCAAAGGCCGCTCCTTCGAGCAAACCTTGGCCCGCGTCTCAGGGTCTCGGTGCTTAAGCGCTAGCGGGAAACATGCGATCCGGCTCCATCGCCGCTCGCTCGTTCTGCCCTTCGTCTCCCACCGGTGATGAACCGGCCGAACCCGCGCCGTATCCCTGTTCGCCGTGCAAGGTCAAGTCGAGCCCCTCGCGCTCGTCGTTTCCAGCGACGCGCAGACCTATCGTAGCGTCGATGAGCTTCAGAATGCCGAACGTCAACACTCCCGCGTAGAGCCCCGAGGCGAGCACGGCAATGGCCTGCGTACCGAGCTGCGCGGCGTTGCCTGCCAAAAGGCCGTCCGCCCCCGCTGGGTTCAGCAGTTTTTCGGCAAATACGCCGGTGAGGAGCGCGCCGACGAGACCGCCCACACCGTGGACGCCGAACGCGTCGAGCGCATCGTCGTATCCGAGCTTGTCCTTGAGGAGAACGCCGCCGTAGCAAGCGAAGCCCGCGGCAAGGCCGATGGCGATGGCCGCCCACGGAGCGACGAAGCCCGCGGCCGGCGTGATACCGACGAGACCGGCGACGAGGCCCGACGCCAGACCGAGCGCCGTCGGCTTGCCGCGATGGATCCATTCCACGATGACCCAGCCGACAGCGCCGCCAGCCGCACCGAGGTGCGTGGCCATGAACGCCACCGCGGCAAGTTCCCCCGACGCGAGCGCGCTGCCGGCGTTGAATCCGAACCAGCCGAACCACAAGAGGCCGGCGCCGGTGAGGCACATGGTGAGGTTGTGCGGAAGACTGCGGTGCTTCGGATAGCCGATCCGTTTTCCGATGACGAGCGCGCACACCAGCGCCGAAACGCCGGCCGTGAGATGGACCACGGTGCCGCCCGCGAAGTCGAGCGCGCCGGTCTTGAGAAGCCAGCCGCCGTCGGCCCACACCCAGTGACAGACCGGATCGTAGACGAGGGTCGACCAGAGCAGGATGAAGACGACGTAGGCCGAGAACTTCATGCGCTCGGCGAACGCGCCCGAGATGAGCGCCGGTGTGATCACGGCAAACATCATCTGAAAGGCAGCGAAAGCGAGGGCCGGCACCGTGCCGTGCACGGAACCTGCGACCCCCTTCATGCCGAGGAAGTCAGCGCCGCCGATGAGCCCGTGCACGCTCGTGCCGAACGCCAGCGAATACCCGAAGAGCGCCCACTTGATGCTCAAGATGGGAATCGCCGCCATGGAGTGCATGATGGTGGAGAGCACATTCTTGCGCCCCACGAGCCCCCCATAAAAGAGGGCGAGCGCCGGCGTCATCAGAAGCACGAGCGCGCAACTTACCAAGAGCCACGCTGTGTCACCGCTATCGATCTTGGTCATGTGAAGGTCCTCCGGGGGAGCTGACGACAACGGGTAGCGGGTTCCCTGTTTCGACACGGTTTCGACTCTTTTTCCGGGCATCGCGCGGTTCATCTTCTCGACACAAAGGAACGATTTTGCGACGCGCCGCGCCTGGTGCCATGCAAAATGCGTGACCCAAACGTGGGCAGCGTCTTGACGGCCGGCGGGGACCGGCCTAAACCGCCCAAGAAGCCGTGTTCGATCGTCGCTCCAAAATCGTCTGCACCATCGGCCCCGCCAGCGACTCCAGCGAAGCTCTCGAACGTCTGATTCGGGCTGGCATGGACGTGGCGAGGCTCAACTTTTCTCACGGTAGCCACGCCGAGCACGCGCAGCGTCTCTCGAGGCTGCGCGAAGCGGCCACCCGCTGCAAAAAGCCGGTCGCCGCGCTGCAAGATCTCTGCGGTCCGAAGATCCGCACCGGCTCCTTCCCGCGCGGCGCCTACGTCCTTCCCGCGAGCGGCGAAGTCACCTTGGTCGAGACCCAGACCAAGGCGATCACCACCGAGCCGGACACGATTCCCATTCAATACGAAGGGCTGGCCGAAGACGTACAGGCGAACGACGCCATTCTCATCGACGACGGCCGGGTGGTCTTGCGCGTGCTGCGCATCGAGGCAGGGCGCGTCCTCTGCGCCATCGTGCAGACGGGCACCGTGCGTGATCAGGCGGGCGTACACCTTCCCTCGCGGAGCGTGCGCATCTCGACGCTCACCGAGAAAGACAAGGCCGATCTCTCGTTCGGGCTTTCGCTCGGCATCGACTACGTGGCGCTCTCGTTCGTCCGAAAATCCGACGACGTGCGTTTGGTGCGCGCCATCTGCGAAGCGTGGGGCCGACCGACGCCCATCGTGGCCAAGATCGAGACCCCCGCCGCGGTCGATGATCTAGAAGGCATCATCGCGTCCGCCGATGCCATCATGGTGGCGCGCGGCGACCTCGGCGTGGAGTTTCCGCCCGAGCGCGTGCCCGTCATCCAGAAACAGATCCTGGGGCTCGCCCGCATTTACCAGCGCCCGGTCATCGTGGCGACGGAGATGCTCCAGTCCATGGTGCACGCGACGCGCCCGACCCGGGCCGAAGCGAGCGACGTCGCCAACGCCGTTTTCGACGGTACCGACGCGGTCATGCTCTCCGCCGAAACGGCGACCGGCGACCATCCCGATCTCGCCGCCTCGATGATGGCGCGCATCATCGTCGAAGCCGAATCGAGTCCTTTCTATTCACCCGGCGGTTCTCATGCCGGTGATGCCGTCACCGTGCCGGAGGCGATCGCGCGCGCGGCCTGCGTCGTGGCGCGCGAAGTCAAAGCGCGCGCGCTGGTCGCGTTCACCGAGACGGGGTCTTCGGCGCGGTTCGTTTCCAAGGCGCGGCCACATGTGCCGATCTTCGCTTTTTCGCCCAACGAGACCACTCGCCGCAGACTGGCGCTTTTTTGGGGCGTCGTTCCGCTCTCGATCGAGCCTCTGCGCGACGCCGACGCCATGGCCGAGCGCGCCAACGCCTTTGCCCTGGCAAATGGGCTCGGGTCACCGGGCGACAAGATCGTGATCGTCTTCGGCGCCCCGGTCGGCGTGTCGGGGACGACGAACGCCGTGCAGGTGCGCGTCCTCGGCTAGTGGCGTCGCGACGCGATCAATTGAAGTCGCCGCTACAGAGCTTCGCGGTCGCGAACGGGCCGGGGGCGCAGCTTCCGTTGGGTGCAACTGAGAATGCAGCTCGATGCGCTCGTCCCCGCGCCGCTACAACCTGTCAGCAGAACAACGACAATGAGAAGACGGGATGTCGCGTGCATGGATCATTTCAAAGTATCGTTTGGCCGCGCGGCCGCCAAGTGGCGCAATGGGCGCGATCGCCGCGTATTCAAACGGCAGAAATCCAAAGCATGCCCTCTGCCAGCGCGATGAGCGCGCCGAGAATCAGCACCATTCTGCCTCCCGTCCGTCCATCTTCGCGTATCGACCAGCGAGCGCACACCTCGGTGAGAGCGGACAGCAGAGCGCCGGTGACGCCCAAACTCGCCGCTAACGCGAAACGGAGAAACCCTGGCGCGCCAAGCGCGATTCCGAGCAGCGCGCCCGCGAGCAGCCCGACGGCGCTGCCCGTCGCGGCGAGAAGTCCGATCGTGGCGGCACGACGCTGAGTAACCGTAATGCCGCACGCGGCAAGCAGCCACTCGGCCGCCGTCTCGGTGCGGAGGATGGGACCGACTGGCGTTGCGGCCGCCAGAATGCAGCTTGGGATCCAGGCGGACAGTGCGACGCGCAGCACGCTTTTGCTCTCGAATCGCAGCACGTCGTCGTTGCGCAGCAGAAGGCCCGTCCATGCCATGGCGACAGCGATGATGAAGGCGGCACGTAGCAGCGCCGCAGCGTGACGGCGCGACATGACGAGGCCGTACGAGGCGGCGAGGGCCAGCGACGCCGATCCGACGATGCCGCCTGCTGGCGGCGACGCGCCGCGCTCCGGCATTCTTTGCCAGGCACGGGAGACGGCAAACACGAACGTCGGCCCGGCCACCATGATCCTTGCGAACGGTCCGGCGACCATCCACGCGGTACACGTCATCGCGACAAGTGTCGCGTCGCCCCAGGTGCGCACCCGCGCAAGGACGCAGGCGTGCACGGCGAGCACCGTCAGCACCGCACCGAGCCCGCTCGTCACCCCGCCCCCACGCAGCCAGAGCACGAACCACGGAAGCTCGGCGAAAAGCATGAGCGCACCGAGCCACGCGACGAAGTACGAGCGCGAAATCGGAAGCGATCGCAAAAACGTATTCGCCTCGCTGCACACGATCGCACGAACCACGGGCAAAGCGGCTACCGTCCAGGCGATGATCAAGACGAGGCGCGCCGGCCACGTGCTCTCGGCTCTCTCTACGACGGTCGAGGCATTGAGGCCGCTGGGGGCGAAGATCACCGTGGCGCAAGTCCCCGTCGCCAGGTAGAGCGGCAATCCAATCTTCAGCGCCGCGGGCCCCGACGAACGGGTCACCAAAAATCGGCCGAGGACCGCGAAGGAAGGCGTCATGCCTCGTATTACGCTGGCGTCAACGTGCCGCTCGCGATGCGGTAGCGCGCTCCCCCAACCTTGGCCGCGAAAGCCACGTCGTTGGTGGAGAAGAGTGTCGCGCGATCCTCCGTGCACCGCTCGCCGATGATCTCCGCCATCAGCGCCGCTCCTTCGGCGTCGAGACCGTTGCTCGGCTCGTCGAGAATGAGCAACGCTGGATCGCCGCACAGCGCCGCCAGCAAACACATGCGCTTTCGTTGTCCGAACGAAAGGGTGGCGACCGATTGTCTCCACACATGGCTGAGACCGAGGCGGGCGATGAGCGTTTCGGATGGAGGCTGCGCGTTCGGGATGATCGCTCGCTTCAATCGCCACACCAAGTCGATGAACTCGCGCACCAAAAGCTCGGGCAGCGCCTCCGTCGCGTCCGGCACGTAGCCCACCTTCGCTTTGACCTTCACCTCGTCGCGGCTCAGGGACACGCCGTCCACCTCGACATCGCCCCGA
The DNA here is from genome assembly GCA_035318505.1 of Polyangiaceae bacterium. Lineage (GTDB taxonomy): Bacteria > Myxococcota_A > Polyangia > Polyangiales > Polyangiaceae > DASWDH01. The sequence goes on from DATHEQ010000054.1 coordinate 19,132, forward strand.
TCGAGCGCCAACACGCCGGCCACGATGCGCAGCAACGTCGATTTGCCGGCACCGTTCTCGCCGAGCACCACGCCGATTTCGCCCCGTCCGAGCGCCAGGTTCACGCGGTCGAGCACGCGGCGGCTGCCGAGCACTTTGGAGACCTCGGTCACCTTGAGCATGGCCGGCCGCGGACCGATCAAGGTTTCAGTAGACCGTCGATGAGCGCGCGATCGCCCTGCAGCGCGACGCGCTGCATGTAAAACGCGAGCCCGCGCCTCCCGCCGAGCTCTTCGCCGCCGCCCGCGCGACCGGGGCCGCCGTGGACGAGACTGGGAAGCACCGTGCCCGGAGGAATGGCTTGCCCCGCGATCTTGGCGGAGCCGATGACGACGCGGCCGTGATAGGGCGCAATGCCGACGATGGCGGCGCGCAAAAAGTCTTTGTCGTCCGAATAGACGCTGGTGACGAGACCGCCGCCGCCTGCGGCGACGAGAGCTGCGGCCTGGGCGGCGGTGCCGTCGTAGGGCATCACGGTCGCAACCGGCCCGAATACTTCGAGCTCGTGCACCGCGTCACCTTTGGTCGGCGATTCCGCGAATAGCAACGTGGGCGCGACGAAAAAACCTTTTCCGCTCGGCGCGCCGATTCCGGCGACGGGATCGCTGCCACCGATCACGACCTTGGCTACGCTCGTCAGCTTGGCGATGCCGTCGCGCACGTCGCGCAGCTGCTGTGCCGTGGCGACCGGCCCCATGGTGACCTCTTCGCGCGTCGGATCCCCGACCTTGACCGCGCCGAGACGTTCGCGGAGCTGCTCGATCACGCCGGCGACCTTTGCTTTGGGCACGTACACGCGGCGGATGGCGGTGCACTTCTGTCCGGTCTTCTGGGTGATGTCGCGAGCGACGTCGTTCAAGAAAAGGTTCATCACGTCAGAACCGTTTTCGACGTCGGGCCCGAGGACCGCGGCATTGAGACTGTCGGCTTCTACGTTGACGCGCGCATTGCCGCCGATGATCGATTTGGTGGCACGGAGGGACGCCCCGGTCCCGCTCGACCCGGTGAACGCGAGAACGTCGTGCCCCGTCAAGCGGTCGAGCAGGTTGCCGGTGCTCCCGGCGATGAAAGAAAAAACACCGGTGGGTGCGA
>DATHEQ010000055.1:0-2309 GCA_035318505.1 Polyangiaceae bacterium
TGCGGCTACCGGGGCCCGCTTGACCCATACCATCGACATCACGCCCAAGAGCATCCTCGCCAAGGTCTTCGCCCCTTTCGTTCGGCGCGGGCTTCCGCGGCAAACCGTGACTGCCATGAATCGGCTGCGCACCATGCTCGACACGGCTTGACGGCGCGAGCGACGCCGATCCCCCTTTACGACGCGGAAACGCCGTGCTGAAAGGGGCCGTGATCGCGACCAGCCCGCCGCCGCAAGCGGGTCGCCCCGCCTTCAGAGACCACCCCGTCGAATACGTGCTCGGGCTGTTTGCCGAAGTTCACCCGGGGGAGGCGGCGACGGCGTTGTGGCTCACCGCCAACATTTTTCTTCTTCTCACTGCCTACTACCTACTCAAAGTCGCGCGCGAGCCCCTCATCCTCGGAACCGAAGGGGGAGCCGAGATGAAGAGCTATGCCGCGGCCGGGCAATCCGTGCTCCTCATTTTCGTCGCCATGGCGTACGGCGCGATCGCTGCGCGCGTCGACCGCATGAGGCTCATCGCGCTGGTGACGCTCTTTTTCGGCATGAACCTGCTCGTCTTCTTCGTGCTGGGGAGCCGCGACGTGCCGCTGGGGGTGCCGTTTTATCTCTGGGTCGGCATCTTCAACATGACGGTCGTTGCGCAGTTCTGGAGCTTTGCCGCCGATCTTTATGCGCCGGCTCAGGGAAAGCGCCTCTTCCCGATTCTCGGCATTGGCATGTCGGTGGGTGCGGTCGCTGGCTCGTGGTTCGCCAAGCAGCTTCTCGGGCTCGGTCCTTACATGATGATGCTCGTCTCGGCGGGTCTTCTGATGGTGTGTCTTCTCATCACCTGGCACGTCAATCGCCGCGAGCAGCGGAACGCTCGGCAGCGCGAGCACGTGGAAGAAGAGCCGCTCGGTACGACCGGCGGCTTTACCTTGCTCGTGCGCGACCGCTACTTGCTCGCCATCGCCGCTCTCATGTTCATCGTCAACTGGGTCAACACCACCGGCGAGTACGTTCTCGATCGCACCCTCGTCGCCACCGCGGCGGGCGAAGCGGCGCACGCCGGCATGAGCACGCTGCGGTTCGTCGGCACCTTCAAGGCCGAGTACTTTCAGTGGGTCAACGTCATCGGCGTCGTGCTCCAGCTGTTCGTCGTGTCGCGCGTCATCAAGTACCTCGGCGTGCGAAGAGCGCTCTTCATCATGCCCATCGTCTCTTTGGCCGGTTATTCGGTGCTGGCCATCGCCCCCCAGCTTTCGCTCATCTTCGCCGCCAAAGTCGCCGAAAATAGCCTGGACTATTCGCTCCAGAATACGGCGCGGCACGCGCTCTGGCTCTTGCCGTCGCGCGACGCGAAATACAAGGTAAAGCAAATCGTCGACACCTTTTTGGTGCGCTCGGGCGATGTCATGTCCGCGATCGTCGTGTGGGTCGGCGTTCGCTTCGGTTTTGGTACGGTTCATTTCTTGGTGGGTAACATCGTCCTCATCGGTGTTTGGATGGTGGTGCTCGTCGTGCTCGGACGCGAGCATCGCCGGCGCAGTGCGGAGGAGGAGCCTCTTGGCGCGTCGTTGGCAGCTTAGCTCGGCGCTTCTCGTGCTTTGTCTTGCGCTCGCGCCGGTGGCGTGGGCCGACAAGCGCAAGCTGCCCGATTACGATGGACGCGGTAAGGAGCCGACCACGGTGGGCGACGTGCTCCTGTGGGTGCCGCGCCTGCTGCTCGCTCCGCCGTACCTCGTCAGCGAGTTCGTCATTCGCCGCCCCCTCGGCGCGGCCATTGCGGGCGCTGAACGCGCGGGTTGGCCGGGAGCGCTGTACGACTTCTTCACCTTCGGACCCGATCACAGCGCCGGTTTTGCGCCGACGGGGTTCGTTGATTTCGGCTTTCGACCGAGCGTCGGCCTCTTCGCGTTCTGGAACGATGCCGGTGCGCGCGGAAACGACATCCGCTTGCAGCTCGGTTTCTGGGGCGCGGACTGGCTGATGGCCTCGGTCACCGATCGCATCTATTTTTCGTGCGATCCGACCGATGTCATTCAATTCAGTATTTCGGGCCTCCGCCGGCCCGACTACGCGTTCTTCGGCGTCGGACCGGATTCCCGGCAAGGATCGCTGATGCGCTACGGCTCCGATCGTCTCGAAGCTCGCGCGTCGCTCGACAAGCATTGGTGGCGCCTCTCCAACATCCACGTCGCCACGACCGCCCGCCAAGTCGAGTTCCACCGTGGATCGCTCGCTTCGGATCGCGTTCTCGACGATGAAATTGCACGAGGGGCGCCGCCCCCGCCCGGTTATGGCGACGGGTACGCATTGGTCAAGAG
>DATHEQ010000056.1:0-2430 GCA_035318505.1 Polyangiaceae bacterium
CGCTGGAAGGCCCGCGTTGATCGACACGAACGTCGACCGCTCCGCCTTCATCCACCGCGGCGTCCGCGCGCGGTCCCGCGTCGGCCGTCCCCGCAATGCCGCCGCTTCCGGCACTGCCCCCGGCAGCGCCACCGCTCCCCGCCATGCCGCCGCCGCTGCCTCCGGTCCCCGCCGTACCGCCGCTTCCCGCGCGGCCGCCACCGCCCGCACCGGTCGCGCCGCCCGTCCCGCCGCTGCCGCCCCCTGTTCCCGTTGTCGTGCTCGAACCTGCTGAGCCCCCCGTGCCGTGGTCGGTAGAGGCATCGCCGGGTGCCCCGCCGCCGCCTCCCATCGACGAAGCGTCCCCCGGGTTGCCGGTGGGACCGCGCGGCGCATCAGTATCGCCGGACCCGGTCCCGCATGCGAGCCCGACGGCCGCGAGAACGATCGTGAACCTACGTAGATTGAATTGCACGTGAGCGTCTCCCGAGCGGGCTCGCGTCGCCCACTTTGGATGAGAGGCAGCCCTGGTCGCCGCACATCACCGGAAATGGTGGTTGCGCGGCTTCTAAGGCGGCGTTCCCCAGACGAGGAGCGCGTTCTCATGCACCGTCAACGCGCAGCTCGTGAATTTGCTCTCGCATTGCGGCCCTGGACAGTCGTTCCACTGCGCTTGGGTGCCGCCCGCCGTGGCGCCGTAGGAATAGTCGTTGGTCTGGGTCAGCGTCCGCGTGGAGCCGGGCTCGTGGAAGCCTATTTCCACTTGGACGGCGTCACCGTCCGCCAGCGAGCCCACCGTGGGAGCAAACGCGATTGGGAGATAGGCGTCGGCGTTCGGTTTTGCCGGCAGCGATTTCACCGACGTCACGATGCCGTCGTTGAAATCCGTCTTCTTGTTCGAACAACAGGTATCGGTATAGAAAATGTCGATCGTCGCCGAAGAGGTCAGCTCGTTGGTGAAATAATAGCGGACTTCGAGGGAGCTGAGGGGGATGGCCGCGCCCGTCGCGTTCTCGATCTTCACGATGTAATTGATGTCCGTGCTCGTGGCGGCCGTGCGAAGGTTCCAATAATAGAGGCGAAGCGGCGTGCGCGCACCGCACTTGACGGCGCCCGCAGCGTCGGAACCGTCAGCGCCAGGCGTCGTGCCGTCCGCCGTCGTCGCGGCATCGAGCGGAGGGTCCGAGCCCACCTCGGCATGAGACGGCGCGCAGCTCGAGAGCAAGAGCAGCGATGCTGCGATCCACGTCACGCACGCGGCGATGGGCAACACGCGCACTCAGGGACCGAGGATGGCTCGTACTTCGGACGCATGGGGGCTCCTCGGAAACGCATGCAGAAATGCTTCTCCTCGCTTGCGTGCGAGAGCGCTTTGACCCGAGGCGACCAGCGCGCGCACGGCGAGGGCTTCGCGCTCCTCGGCGAGCGCGCCACTCGGAAAAGCCACGCGAGCTCGCTCCAGCATGCGTAAAGCTTCGATCGCGTTGCCTGCCAGCAGCGTCGTTCGGACGGCCAATACGGCGGCGCTCTCCTCGCGCAAACGACTGGCGCTGCGCGATTCGGGGGCGGCTTCGCGCGGAGGCGCCTGGTCGTCGCTCGGACTCGCCGCAGCAGGCGCAGGCCGAGGATCGCCAGCCCGCGACGGAGCCGCCACGAACTTCGGCGCCGGCACGCGTACGGGCGCAGGCGCGACGCGGAGCGGGGAAGCAGTTTCCTCGTGCGCACGCGCCGGCTCCGCGATCACGGACGGCGGGTCACGCAAGAAGACCGTCTCCGCCGTAGGCGCGACGGGCACTGGTGGGGGCGGTGAACGGAGCGCATTCGCAGCGAGCCCCGCGCCCCCTACGATGGCAATGACGGCCGCGCCTTTGGCGGCGGCCGATCCAACCAGCGCGGAGAGCACACCCTTGCCGGCCGCCCCCGTCCCGGCGCCCGCAGCGTGGCTCGCCGCGCCGAGACCGACGGCGCTGGTAGCTACACCGATCCAGATCCGTTTGCGCAGCGCCCCCGGCAGGACCGCTTTTCGCCCTGCATCGAGAAGCTCGCGTTCCTCGAAGGTGGCCCCTCCCCCTTCGTCCAACCATCGTTTGGGATCGTTCATGGCTTACTCGCTACGCGCAAAAGTGGTGTGTGGTCCGCGGCACGGCGGCGCGCAACGGCCGCGCGGAAGGCGGCGCGCGCGAGTCGCAGCCGGCTGTACGCGGTGCCGAGCGGAATCCCCAGTGCTTCACTTATCTCGTTGCCGGTCATGCTTTCGATCTCGAACAGCACGAACACGAGCCGCTGCTCCTCCTCCATCGCCCCCAGGATCGCGTCGAGCTCGGCCAGTCGCTGTCGGTGCTCCAAGCGAAGACTCGCGTCGGACCGGTGGTCCGGCTCCTTGCTGACGAGCGCCCCATCGATCACCTCGTAGCGTTGATGCGCGCGACGCCGTCGATCCCTCGCCACGCT
>DATHEQ010000057.1:0-12316 GCA_035318505.1 Polyangiaceae bacterium
GCGAACTCGCGTATCCGCGACGTCGACGTGGCCGAGGAGTCGGCAGCTCTCTCGCGCAGCCAAGTGCTGAGCCAGGCGGCAGCGGCGGTTCTCGCCCAAGCCAACCAGGCCCCGCAGCTGGCCCTCGGTCTGCTCCGATAACGTAGGCAAATCAGTGAAATCCGTGCCGGCGGCCTCATGCCGCCGGCACGTGTTTTGAGGATTCTGCTTGAAAGAGGAGTGAGACAATGGCCGGCACAGTAACAATGGGAGGTCTCGGGTCGGGAATCGACGTCGAGGGACTGGTCTCGGGACTAGTCAAAGCCAACGGCGTGACGCTGAGCAAGATTCAGAGTCAGGCGACTTCCTACCGCACCGCGGCGTCCACCCTCTCCGACATCGGCACCTCGCTCTCCGCTCTACAAACGGCCGTCGGCGCGCTTTCGAGCAATACCGGCGTGGGTGGTCTGACCGCCACCTCGAGCGACTCCGCCGTCGTCGCCAGCGCCAACGGCGCCGCGCTCCCCGCCGCCTACGAGATCACGGTTGAAAGTCTCGCCAGCGAGCAACGCACCTATTCCCAAAGTTTCAGCTCCACCTCGGGTGGGCTCGGGCAGGTCGGTAATTTCACCATCAAGATCGGCAGCGGCACGGCCAAGCAGATCGACGTGCTCACCACCGATTCGCTCGATCAGATCGCAGCCAAGATCAATCAAGCCGGCATTCGCGCCAACGCTTCCGTCTTCTACGACGGTTCGAAATACCGCCTCCAGATTCGCGGGCTCGACACCGGGGCGGACAACAGCCTCACCTTCGTCGAAACCGGCACGACGCTCGACTTGAACGGCGATGGTAGCTCCCCCGCGGGAGGCAAGACCGTCCAACAAGCCAAGAACGCAAAGCTCACCATCGACGGCTTCGCGGTCGAGCGCTCGACGAATCAGATCGTGGGCGCCGTTCCCGGTGTCACTTTCGCGCTGACGGGCAAGACGACCAACCCCGCCAAAGTGAACGTGACCAGCGATCCGGCCGCGCTACAGGCGAAGCTCGCCGCCGTCGTCACCGCGTTCAACAACGTCATCAAGGCAGCGCACACCGCCGCCGGCTACGCTGGGCAGGCGGCCAAGGTGGACGCATTGGCCGGCGACTTCTCGCTCCGCACTTTGACGAGTCGGCTCAACAGCGCCATTACGGCCAAAGGCGCGACCACGGGCCCCTACCAGACGCTACAGGACATCGGGCTCAGCCTCGATCGCAACGGTCTGCTCGCTCTTGACACCGTCAAACTGTCAAAGGCGATGACGGCCGACTCCGCGACGGTCGTCAACCTGATGGCGCGCACCAACGGCGTCAGCACCGGCGGCCTCATGGCCAAGTTCGGCGACGAGCTCACCAAGATCACCGATCCCAACAAGGGGCTCCTGACGACGCGCAATGTGAGTCTTCTCAAGCAAGCCAAGAAGCTCGATAGTCGAGCGCTCGATGAGCAAGCCCGCCTCAATTCGTATGCCGACCGTCTGCGCAAGTCGTTGGGTGCCATGGACGCCAAGGTAGGTACCGACAAGGTCATGATGCAGGCCATTTCCAACACGTTCAATAATGGGTAGCAGCGCACGCGAATTGCATAGGCTGTAGGACGCCTTGCCAATGATCGAAGCCAATATCGCTCGCTACCAGGCCGTCAAGGTTACGACGAGCACGCCGGGCGACCTCTTGGTCGCACTGCTCGATGGGCTCTTCAAGTTTCTCCACATCGCCCGTCACAACCTCGCCCCCAAGGGTGACCGCGCCAAAGCCGGACAAGCCATGTCCCGCGCGCACGCCATCATCTCCGAGCTGCTCGCATCGCTGGCGCCCGAGCACGCTCCCGACCTCTGCCAGAATCTCTCGCGCGTCTACGACTTCTGCCTCACGCGCATCACCTTTGCGAATCGCCACAACGAACCCGCGGCCATCGAAGAGGTCATGCGCGTCATGACGCCCATCCGCGAGGCGTTTACGATCGCGGTGCGCAGCTTGGCCCAAGGCACGACCGGCGAAGCCGCGCCGCCGGCCGGACCTGCAGTCCGAGCCGTGCCCTAGGAAGGACGAGGACATGCAGGGCGCTCTTCCCGATTCGCGTGTCATGCGCCGAGCGGCTCCCAAACCCCCGCACTACGAAGCGCGCCCCGGTTCTCTGGAGGCCACGGCACAATTTCCAACGGGCACGAGCTTGCGCGTCGAGCGCAACCGCGAACGCTACTACCCCGGTCTCGCCGGCGAATCGCCGCCCACGCTGAGCCTCTACGATCACGCCCTCGGCGTCATCGGAAACGCGCGGCGCGTGCTCGACGCTGGATGCGGCTCCGGCATGGGAACCCAGCTCCTCTCCCAGCGCGTTGCCGAAGTGATCGGCATCGACAAGAGTCAGCTCGCCGTCAACTTCGCGCGCAGCATGGCGCCCGATGCCAAGTTGTTCGTCGCCGATCTCGCGACACCGCTCTCGCTCGGCGCGGTCGATGCTGCGGTGATGATCGACGTGCTCGGTCACGTCGCCGCGCCGGAGAAGGTGCTCGTCGCACTGCGTGGCGCGCTGCCCCTCGGGAGAAGTCTTTATGTCGCCGAGATGGCCGCGTATCCCGCGCAATACTTGAAAGCACCGGCGCGGCGGGCATTCTCGCGGACAACGTTGCAGAGTCTCCTCACCACTTGCGGCTACGAAGTCACGAGCTGGGAGTGCACCGACGGACCCTTCCTCGCCTGCGTGGCGACGCCTTTTTCCCACCCCGCCTGGGAGGCCCTGCAGCGCGGGCTCGAACACGCCGCGAGCGGCGATCTCAAGGTGGCCGAGAAGGACTTCGCCCAGGCGCGCGCCGCCGGTCGCCATGCCATCGCGGTCGAAGGCTGGCTGGCCGAGGCGGCTCTCGGGCTGGCCGAGCGCAACGGCGATCGCGCCATTCACTCCTTCTTCAAGACCCGTGAGCTCGCGCCGGAAGATCCGCGCCCGCTCGCCGGCCTTGCCCATATCGCGCTCGCCATGGGCGATTTGAAAGAGGCTTCGCAATTCGCCAGCGCGGCCGAGCGTCTCGACGCAACCGATGTCGACGTGGCGTGCACGCTCGCGCTCGTGGCAGAACGTTCGGGCGGTCCGGCCGTCAAGGGTCTGTGGCTCACAGCGTCGAATTTGGCGCCCTATGCGCTCGAGATCGCCTTGAGCGTCGCGCAGGCAGCCGTAAAAGTAGAAGACTACGATCTCGCGGTGTGGGCGCTCGAGCGCGTGCGCAGCTATGGCGACGATCACGGCACTTCGCTGCACCTCGCACTCGCTTCGGCTTTGCTCGGAGCCGGGCGCCGCGCCGACGCGTCGCTCGAAGTACAACTCGCGGAAAAGCTCTGCCCCGGCGATCCCGCCGTCGCCGATCTACTGGTCCAGCTAAAGGGTTAAGTCAGCGGACCGCCGCCCCGGCGGCATCGTGCGTCAAGACTTTGACGATCGACGCCTGATCCGAAAAACCTGATCCGCATCATCTCCACGGGAGAAGCGCCGTAAGAAAGGCTTGCGCGGCGATCGTGCGCTTCCAGCTGAAACACCGCGTCGCGCCGACATCGGCATGCTTGCTGCACTGATCAGGGAAACAGGGAGACGCCGGTCGCGCGCATAGCCCCATGATGATCGCAGTCATCCCCGCTCGCGGCGGTTCCAAGCGGCTCCCGAAGAAGAACATCCTCCCCTTCGCCGGCAGCCCCCTCATTTGCCACACCATCGCACTGGCGCGCTCGCTCGAGATCATCGACCGCGTATGCGTATCGACCGATGACGCGGAAACGGCCCGCATCGCGCGCGAAGCGGGCGCGGAAATCGTCGTACGCCCCCCCGAGTTCGCGACCGATCGGTCCACCACGGCAAGCGCGGTTCGCCACGCGCTCCTGACGCTGGCCGAAAGCGGCCGCCGCGCCGAGGCAGTCATCACCTTGCAACCGAACTGCCCGCTGCGAACGGCCGACACCGTCACGACCGCCGTGGCGCTCTTTCGCCGCGAAAAACCGGATTCGGTCGTCGCCGTCACCAAGAGCCATCACAAGCTCGGCCCCATCGAAAATGGTCGTTTCCTTCCCGCCTATCGTCCGGGCATGCGCTCGCAGGACATGGTCGAACAGTACTTCGAAAACGGTGTGGTTTACGTGTCGCGCGCCGACATGGTCGCGAACGCCGAAGACCTATTCGGCAGTGCCATCGCGCCTCTCGTCATCGACCCGCTCTACGCTCTTGGCGACATCGACACGTTGCTCGATTTCCAAGTGGCGGAGTTCTTGTTCACCAAGTATCGCGAGAGGTTCGTCCCGTCGACGAGCCTCCCTTCCCAAGGAGCCGCATGATGGATCTTCGCGTTGGAAATAGGGTCGTCGGTCCCGGGTGTTCTCCCCTCGTCATCGCCGAGATCGGCATCAACCACGAAGGCAACTTCGACAAGGCGATTCAGATGATCGACGACGCGCACGCCGCCGGCTGCGAGTGCGTGAAGTTCCAATCGCACGTGATCGAGGACGAGATGATCCCGAACCGCGTCGTTCCCGGAAATGCGACGGAGAGCATTTGGGACATCATGTCGCGCTGCGCTTTCGACGAGAAGCAAGAAATCCTCATCAAGCGCTATGTGGACAGCAAAGGTCTCATCTACCTCTCCACCCCCTTTTCGCGCGCCGCCGCGCAGCGCCTCGAGCGAATGCAGGTGCCCTGGTACAAAATCGGTTCGGGCGAGTGCAACAATTATCCGCTCATCGACCATGTCGCTTCTTACGGCAAACCGATCATCCTCAGCACCGGAATGAACGATCTGCGCTCCATCGCGCCGGCCGTCGCCATTTTGCGAAGGCGCCGCGTACCATTCGCGCTGCTCCACTGCACCTCGATGTACCCCACTCCGTACGAGAAGGTCCGGCTGGGGGGAATGCTGGCCTTGGGACGCGAATTCGGCGACGCCGTACTCGGCTTGTCCGATCACTCGCTCGGCAATTACACCTGTTTTGCCGCGGTGGCGCTCGGTGCCTCCATCGTCGAAAAGCACTTCACTTCCAAGAAAACCTGGCCCGGCCCCGACGTTCCCATCTCCATCGATCCGCGCGAGCTCGCCGAGCTCGTCACCGGCACGCGCGCCATCCATGCCGCCATGGGAGGGACCAAAGACATCCTGCCGGAAGAACAACCCACCATCGATTTCGCCTACGCGTGCGTGGTCGCTACGCGCGACATCGCCGAAGGCGAGATGTTCGGACCGGACAACCTGTGGGTCAAGCGCCCCGGCACCGGTGAAATCAAGGCTGCCCACTACGAGGTGCTCCTCGGGCGGCGCGCTCGTCGCGCCGTGGCCCTGAACGAGCAGCTGAAATGGCAGGACATCGCTGCCGACGGAGCAGCAACCAACGCGGGCGAAGGCTCGATGCGGGCCCCCGCGTGAACGAACCTGCCCTCGGCGACGCGCCCAAGAAAATCCTCTTTCTCACCGGTACGCGCGCCGATTTCGGCAAGCTGAAGCCGCTCATCACCAAGGTCAAGCAATCGACGCGCTTCGAATATCAGATCTTCGCCACCGGCATGCACATGCTGGCGCGCTACGGTTCGACGGTGAACGAGATTCGCAAGGCGGGCTTCGATCGCCTTTTTTCGTTCATCAATCAGGACCACGCCATCGGCTCCCAGATGGACATGGTGCTCGCCAATACGGTGCAGGGGCTGTCCCTCTACCTCCGCGAGTTCCCCGCCGACTTGATCGTGATTCATGGCGATCGCGTAGAAGCGCTGGCCGGTGCGATCGTCGGCGCGCTCAACAACGTGCTGGTGGCGCACGTCGAGGGCGGCGAGCTCTCCGGCACCATCGACGAGCTCATTCGCCATGCCGTGACCAAACTCTCGCATTTGCATTTCGTTTCTCACGACGAAGCCAAGCGCCGTCTCATCCAGATGGGCGAAGCGCCCGAGAGCGTCTACGTGATCGGCTCGCCCGACATCGACATCATGCTGTCCGGCGAGCTGCCGGCGCTGCCAGAAGTGCTCGACAAGTACAGCATCGCCTTTGCCGACTACGGCATCGCCATGTACCACCCGGTCACGACCGAAAAAGAAGCGCTGCCCGCGCACGCGGAGGCCTTCGTCGAGGGACTCCTCGGCTCCAGCTCCAACTTCGTCGTCATCTACCCCAACAATGACGCCGGCTCGGACGTGATTCTGCAGCGCGTGCTCGAGTTGGCTCACCATCCCCGCTTTCGCCTGATTCCGTCGATGCGATTCGAGTACTTTCTCACGCTGCTGAAACACGCGCGGGCCATCGTCGGCAATTCCAGCGCCGGGATCTGCGAAGCGCCCGTGTACGGCGTCCCCACGGTCAACGTCGGCACGCGCCAGTTGAACCGTTTTCTCTATCCATCCATCGTCAACGTCGCCGACGATGCCGGCGCCATCATCCAAGCGCTCGCCAACCTTCCCCAAGCGGTCCCCCCTTCGCTCCATTTCGGCAAAGGCAACAGCGCGGCGCTTTTCGTTTCCCACCTCGCAACGCGCGAGCTCTGGAGCACGCCGCGCCAAAAGCTGTTTCGTGAGCTCAGCCTGCGCCTCTCGGGCCGCCCCTCGATGGTGGCTCCCGCGCCCCCGCTCGCTTGACGCACGCCGCTACTTGCATCGCTGCCCCTTGAAGGGCTCAGCTTGGAAGAGATCGCGCAGGCACATGGCCCCCTGCTCTTCTTCGAAGGGAGCGACGCGAACGCCGAGTGGGGTCGGCCATGGATGCTCTCGGCGAAAACTCTCTTTGAGGGATCCAACGTCGAATGAAACCTCGCGCGGATCCTCTGCGCAATCTCGGCCGAGGTCGTCGTGTTTCACCAAAAGCTCGGCTTCGTATTGCGGCAAGGCGCCGAAAGATCCCGCCCAAGTGACGTCGATGTTTCCGCATGTGTAGACGAACTCGAGAAGGACGGTGTTTCCTTCGCCTTTGATTTCGTTGAGAAAGTAATAGTCCCCATCGCCACCACAACCCACGGTGAGGGATGCGAGGGCAAGCGCGCCCCACCATCTGCCAAAGTCGACTCGTGCGCGCGAAACGATGGTGCGAGAGGGCATGGATCGACTTTCGTGCATCGCTTACTACGTTAGTGCGCGCCGAGCTCGGTTTTGACTTCGCCATAGGCCAATGGGCAGCAGAGCCCCACCCCAGAGCCCTGAAAAGGACCGATGCCTATCCGCGCTTGGGCTCGTCGTCGCTGGCCGCGATCCGCATGGCCGCACGGCAAAGCTCGTCGGCCATGGCCAGGGCATCGGCCGCATCATACGCCCGCATCCGCGCCGCCGGATCGTTCGAGTCGGTCATCGCCAGCGCCGGAACATTCACCGAACGCGGGTCCCCGCCCACGAGCGTGCGCGTAGCCTCATGATGACGCAACCGCGCCACGGCGGACTCCGTCGTACCGCCCTGTCCGACGGCGTCGAATCCACTGACGCGTGCTTGCTCAGTGAGACGCGTCACCGAACGCACGTAATCTTCTTCCGACCCGGTGAAGTACCCGCCCTGCTTCAGCGCGCGCACGAAGCCCTCGGGATCACCTTGTCGCGCCTCGGCCATCGCTCCCGAAAACCGCGTGGCGAGAAACTTGACGTAGTCCGTCGCGCCTTCGATCGCCGACCCATAAGCACGGAAGCGATCCGTCAGTTTGACGGACTTGGCGCCCTCGCCTTCCGTCGTCAAGTACGACGCGGAGAGGCCGGCGGGGCTCGCGCCTTTGATGCCGCCGAAGTTGTAGTTCATCATGGCGCGCCCGCCGCCAGTCTCGTGCGACCACTGCGCGACGAGCACGCGCAGCGTCGCCGGCGTTGGCGGCTCGTGAAACACGTTCTGGTAGGCGGTGGCCAACGAAGCCGCGGCTTCGCCGCCCGAAAGGTGCGTAGCAGCCGCGGCGATCGTTCGCGTTTTACCTACATTCGAGTTGGCCGACGCCGCCGTGGTGCGCGCCGCACCCAGTTGGTGCTCGAACCCTTTGTCGGCATGGGACTCGCGCTGCGGCTCAGGGGCACGAACATCGCCGATGCCCCCACGCTCTCCTACCCGTCCGATATCGATCGTCGCCATGCTGCCGTCTCGAGAGGAGCAAGAAATAAGCCCAGCGCCCAATTCCAGCTGCGGCGCCCAAATCACCGCCAAATGAGGAGCAAAAGCCGTGCAGGAGGCCGGGTAAGGGCCTGAAGTTTCGCCTAGGGCGAGGCAGCGCGAATAGCGACCAGCCTGCGCGTCCAGGCTTCGACGGTGGGCGTCAACCGTTTGACGGCACCATCGGGAGCCGCGCCTGGATCCGCCTTCCCCGCCGCAGCGACGGTACGATCGCGCTTCTGACGCTCCGACGCGTGCGCCAAGACGGCGAGCGACCCCGGCGAGCGGAGCAAATGACGGCGAGCGACACCAAAGCGATTGCCGACAGCGCTAGCGTCATTCGTTTTCATCGCGACACACCCGGTGGTCTGCGAATACCCGCCCGCCGAAACGGTCAATCTCGACAGCGTCCGCACAGGCAGCGAATTCCAAATGACGCGCGCCGAAGTGGGGCGAGCGAACAGCGCGCGGTTTGACGATAGGCGATTAGCTTCTCACCTGTAGCGCGAGATAATTCGCCTCGCCCATCTGGGCAATCTGCGTCAATTGCGCTTCGAGCCAATCGATATGCGCTTCTTCGCTGGTCAAGATATGGACGAGCAAATCCTCGGTGCCATTGTCGCCAGCTTCGCGGCATTGTTTGATACCGTCATTGAGACGGGGAATGGCTTCCATCTCCAGAGTGAGATCGAGCTTCAGCTGCTCGACGACTTTCTGGCCAATGTTGATTTTGCCGAGACGCTGCACGTTGGGAACGCCTTCTAAAAATAGGACACGCTCGATGAGCTTGTCGGCGTGCTTCATCTCGTCAATGGACTCTTTGCGAATATGCTCGGCGAGGCGATGGTAGCCCCAGTTTTCGCACATTTTGGCGTGGAGAAAGTACTGGTTGACGGCCGTGAGCTCGCCGGTGAGAACGGTGTTCAATAGGTTGATGACGTCGACGTTGCCCTTCATGGTGGGCTCACCCTAACACCGCGGGAGATGCGTGGCAGCCGAATCCCATGCGCCTTCGGAGCGCGCGCGCTCTCATCCGAAAAACTCGGATGTGCCGGGTCGCTTCAGTATGCGCTTTCGGGCGCGTGGTCTGGCGCCGCGAAGCGTGGCGTGCGGCAAGGTCTTTGCGCGAGCAACCGGCCCACCGCGACGATCTCGGCGAGCTGCCCGCGGCACGCGCCGCAGTCGCCCCCCGCACCACAAGCGGCACTCACCGCGGCCACGGTGTCCGCACCGTCTTCGACGAGCTCCTCGACCTGCGCGGCGCTGACCGCATAGCAAGAACACACGATCATACAGCTACCCCTTGGGGCGATGGCGCCGCCACTCCGCAGGAAGCGAGCGGCGCACACGACCGCCGACGCCCCGCATGTCCAGTCACATCGCTCGGCAAAACCGCTGACTGCGCAGACGCGCGGGCGCACGCGGAACGTGCGCCGTGACGAAACAAGCAAGCCAGAGAATCGGTCATGCGAGCTCAGTAGTGATAGCGCACGTGATAATCACTTTCAAGTGGAGTCTAAGCCATTGAAATCGCTATGCTTCAAGGGACCGTTCGGGAGAGCGTTGTTGAGTTCTCCACCCGGGCCGCCGCTCGACCGCGCCCGCCGCGCTGTCGGACGCCCATGGCTCTCGCTCCCCCTCGCGCGTTACGGCGATCGTGATGCATCGCTCGCAGTATCGAAAATCACTTTCAAAGTCTTGAGGCGATTGAACCCCGCCCGGAACGGGATCGGCGCGAACACGCGTGGTGACGAAAATCACTTTCAAAGTCTCGAAGCGAATTTGACCACTACCGTGAGTCCGCGCTGGCGCGTGCGTCGAACGACGACTGCGCCGGGACGAATCCCGACGCGCCCGCGCACCCAATTGCCATCGCGGAACGTCACATCGAGCCGCAGCGCGACAGCGGCGCGATGCGCCGCGAGTGCCGAGGATCCGTTTCAAGGCGACTGCAGCGGCGGGGTAGCGCCGATCACGAGTCGCGCTCGACGACGGCCCATTTCACAGCACGCAAACCGCTGAAAAAACCAGGGCAGCGGTAGGTGAAAGTCACACGACGGCGCTGGCTCCTTCATTTCGAGGGAGGTCGGCCGCGTCGACGACGCGGTTGCGACCGCCGCGTTTCGCGGCATAGAGCGCGTTGTCGGCCGCCTTGACGAGCTCGAGCGGCGAGGCAAAGACGGCACCTGGCTCGAAGGACGCGCTCCCCACCGAGATGGTCACTTTCATCGGCTTTTCGCCCCCGTGTTCGATGGCTGCCGCTTCTACGCGCGCGCGCAATCGCTCGGCGACGACTTTGGCGCCCGGCGTGGGCGTGTCGGCCAGGACGATGACGAACTCCTCGCCTCCGTAGCGTGCAACGAGGTCCGTGCCGCGCATCTTCTGTCCGAGGAGACCGGCCACGGTGACGAGCACGACGTCGCCCACCGCGTGGCCAAAGCCGTCGTTCACCTTTTTGAAGAAGTCGACGTCGCAGAAAAGGACGCTGAGCGGCCGGTTTTTCAGCTGCGCGACCTGGAACTGCTCGGCTAGGTAGCGATCGCAGCGGTCGCGGTTGGCGAGGCGGGTCAGTTTGTCGGTCTGCGACTCTTCAGCGAGCTCGCGGTTTTTTTGCTCGAGCTCCGTGGCCGATTGACGCGCGTCGTCAGCCTCCTGCTCGGCGCGGAAAGAGGCCTCGACCAGCGCTTCTTTGGCCTGCTCGAGGATGGACCGGATGTCGTCGGGAGAGCCCACGTCCACTTCGAACAGCTTGGCGACGTCGCCGGTCAACGCCGTCGCTATCTCCTTCAAAATCGGGGCAAGCCGCTCTTCGCCGAGGTTCAGGATCGATTGCGCGCGCAAGCGCGCCATCTCGATGGCCGGCTTTGCTTCGTCGCGAATCCAGATGTCGGCGACCCATCCCGAGAGGCGGACGATCTTCTCGACTTGTGCACCGTCGTCGAGCACATCCTGCTTGCCGTCGACGTCATGACTGCCGCCAGCCGCGTCACCAAAAAGGCCGGGCAGCTTCCAGCGCGTGAGCAGCCACTGCGTGACCTCTGCATGGTCGGCGCCGAACGCTTCACGCTCGAGATTGATGAGAAGCGTGTGGTCCCCTTGTGACTTTTCCCAGTTGGCGGCGCACGCTTTGGGATCGATCTGAGCGAGAGCGAGCGCACCGATGTCCTGCAGGAGCGCGGCCAAAAACGCTTCTTCGGCCAAGCGTGATTCGACCACGCGCGCGATCTCACGCGCGCTGATGGCGGCGAGGATCGATCGTTTCCACACGCCTTGCTGCACGCCTTTGCCGGGTTTTTTCAGGTCCGACGCGAGCGAGAACGACAGCGCGAGCGTGCGCACGGTGTTGACACCGAGCAACGCGAGCGCGTGGCTCACCGTGCGCGCCGGCCGCTTGAGGCCGGAGACCGGCGAATTTGCCATGCGCAGCAGCTTGGCGGCGAGCGCGGGATCGTTGCCGATGACGGTGGCGATCTCGTTGAGGTTGAGCTCTTCCTTCTGGCAGAGCTCGAGAACCTTCAGCGCCAACGCGGGAAGCGTGGGCAGCGTACGACAGCGTTCGAGACGTTCTTTCAGGTCAGCCCGCATCCCCGTGACTTTCGAGCCCCCACCCCTACGGAGGGTGCTCAGCGAGAGTAACGGACGCCTGTCACGATCCCAAAGCGCAAAGAGAGACCTCGGCATCGATTGTGGGTGCGTGTCCGACAGCGCCGATTCGAAGCGAACGAGGGTCGGAGGGTTATCCTTCTTTGCTGGCCTCGAGATCGCCCTTGTAGATCGTGAGGTCCTCCATGAACTGGAGCAGAACGGTTTCGAGGCCTCGGTTGCCGATGAGGGTAAGCGCGGCACCGAGCGAATCGATCGAGCGCTGCCGCGCGCGGGCGTGACGCATCACACGCGCCGACAGCACCTTGCTGGACGCCGTGAGCATCTCGATCTTTCGGCGGCTAACGTAAGGATCGTTGAGCGCAGCAAGAAGATCGTGCAAACGCTTGAGGTGCTCGAGATCGTCCGGGCCAACCTCGCACTCGTCGGGGGGGTTCTTCTTATCCGTCAGACCCACGTAAGCCCTTCGCCATACTTTAGCAAGATGCCCCCGGTCATGCACACTTCCAAGCGCTCCTTTCCTTCTTCGGGCTAGCCCATGCCCGGACGAACCTGAGAGAGTGGTCGCCGTGCCCATCGCCGCTCAGCACCCGTTGCGCCGCCTTCGCCGGTTCGCAGCTCGC
>DATHEQ010000058.1:0-16541 GCA_035318505.1 Polyangiaceae bacterium
CCACCAAGCCCCGCCTCCCGATCGTGCTTGCATCGACTACGAGCCAACCAAAAAAAGGTTACACGGCTGCGAAGAGCAAAGCCGCCCTCGCGGATCGCATGCGACGTTCGCTCCCGTTGCGGACGTGAGAGACAGCGTACCCCCGCGAGCCCGAAGCTGACGCTGCTCGGGCGCTTTCCCGGCGGTGATTCTGCCGACCAAAAAAAAAACCGTTTCCCTAATGGCCGTCGCTCCCGTTGCGTATAGAAACGCAAAGAGCGTCCCCCTGCTCATCGGAACCGGGTTGGCGTCCATGCGACGAGAGCGGGCGCACGTTCGTCGGTCGTAAAGAACATGCGCGAGCCCCGATCTCGTCGTGGACACCGTCCATCCGTCAGGCTCCAGGACAGCGCTCATTTTGTTTACAACCGAATTGCAAATAAGGAGAAACGTCATGAAGCTAAAGAGTGTCGTCAGCATCGCCTGTTGGACTGCATGCAATGTTTTCCTGGTTTCGAGCGTGATAGCCGGCTGCAGCGGAGCGGACAACGAACCTGCCCCCACCGGCAACGCCGAGCAGGGTTCAGAAGACAGCCAAGAAGCCCCGTGTGCGCCGCCGGACGAGTCGGCAATGGACCTCGGAAGCGCTAGCGTCACACTCGACCCGACTGACCCGCAGAAGGGCAACCTCACGCTGGCGTCGTGCGTCTGCTGCGGCACGCTCCGGTCGCGTGCAAAAAAGTATTGCGCCGACCACGGGCGACCTCTCGCCTATGCCTACTGCGGAGGCGTGTGCGGACTTTGCGGCTGCGACAATGCGTATAGCTATGTTGATTTCGGGTGCGCATAAAAGAAAAGCAGGAGGGGCTCGCGATCGTCGCGAGAGCACATGCTCTTGGTAGGGTGGGCGCTGGGCGCGCCCGTTGGCGGCGTCCTTGGATGCCGCCAACGGGTGATGCGATCGGCGCGCGCAACTACTCCGTTCTTCAGGGCCCGCGCGCCACGCGCGCGAGCCGGCTGTGCTTACGGCCGTACGCAAAATAGATCACCAGCCCGATCGCCAGCCAGATCCCGAAGCGCCACCAATTCGACGCCGGTAGGCCCAGCATGAGCAGAAGGCAGCATCCCGCCGACAAGAGCGGCGTCACCGGGTAGCCCGGAACGCGGAACGGGCGCGGCCGATCGGGGTCCCGTCGGCGCAGCACGATGACGCCGATCGATACCAGGACGAATGCGAATAGCGTCCCGATGTTGGTAAGCTCGAGCGCCTGGCTCTCGGTCAAGAACGACGGCGCCAGCGCGACCACGATACCGGTGATGATCGTGCCGACGTACGGCGTGCGAAAGCGGGGGTGAACGCGGCTGAACGCGGGGGGCAGCAAGCCATCGCGCGCCATGGCAAAGAAGACGCGAGTTCCCCCGAGTTGGAACGCGAGCAGCACCGCCGTCATCGCCACCACCGCGCCGAGGGCCATGAACGAGGCGAGATGCTGGAACCCGAGCAGCTCCAAGGCGTGGGCGAGCGGGTCGGCCGTCGCGAGCTTCTCATAGGGCACGAGGCCGGTCAGCACCGCGGCCGTCGCGATGTAGAGCACGGTACAGATGGCGAGCGAACCGATGATCCCGCGCGGCAGGTCCTTTTGCGGGACGCGTGTTTCCTCGGCCGCGGTCGAAACGGCGTCGAACCCGATGTACGAAAAGAACGCGATCGAGGCGCCCGTCCAGACGCCTTTCCAACCGTTGGGGGCGAACGGTGTCCAGTTTGCTTGGTCGACGAAGAAACTGCCGGTCGCGATGAAAACGAGCACCAGCAGCACTTTGAATACGACGATACCAGTATTGAAACGCGCGCTCTCCTTCACCCCGATGACGAGAAGGACGGTGAGCAGCGCGGTGATGAGGAAGGCCGGCAGATTGAAGGCGACCACGAAGTCGCCGATATGGGGCGCCGTGGCGGCGATCTCCGGCGTTTTCGCGGCCGTTTGCAGGTCGGTGGCGAGCCACGCCGGGAAATCGACCCCCAGCGTGCCGCGCAAAAAAGAGCGCAGGTAATCGGCCCAGCTCGCAGCAACGTAGATATTGCCGACGGCGTACTCGATCGTGAGGTCCCAGCCGATGATCCAGGCCACGACTTCGCCGAACGCAATGTACGAGTACGTATAGGCGCTGCCGGCGATGGGCACCATCGCGGCGATCTCGGCGTAACACAGCGCCGCGAACCCGCACGCCACGGCGGTGAGCAGGTACGACAAAATGAGCGCCGGGCCCGCCCCGAGTAGCCCGTCGCCTCCTGCCGCCGCTTGGCCGAAGCTCGCAAAGATGCCGGCGCCGATGATGGCGCCGACGCCGAGCATGGTGATGTCGAACGCGCCCAGGGTCCTCTTGAGCGAGTGCTCCGAGTGCTCCATTTCGCGGAGCGCATCGGTCGCCGACTTGCGCCTGAAGAGATCCCACGTGTCCACCGCGCGCCACCCTGCCGGGCGCGACCAGGACAGTCAAGGTCATCGCGAAACGAGCGGAATTGACGGGAGCCGGCCCTCGCGCGGTGCGTCACTCGACGGGCGTCGACTCGCGGACAAGGCCGCTCTATAAGGGCCGCTCTCTCTTGAGCCCCAAGGCCCTGCTCCTCGTTCCGCTGGCGATTGTCGGCCTGGCATTCATCGCCTTTTGGGCGTGGAATTTCAGAAAGGCCCGCGTCGCGGGGCGGCGCGACGATCCGGCCGCCGATGCCCGCGCGCCGACGCTTTTGCAGATCGCCATTGGGGCGGTGACCGATTTTTTCGATACACTCGGTGTCGGCTCGTTCGCCACCACCACTCCCATCTTTCGCTTCACGAAGATGGTTCCCGATCGCCTGATTCCGGGCACGCTCAACGTCGGACACGCGCTCCCCACCTTCGTCGAGGCGGCGGTTTACACGCAGATCATCGAGGTCAACTTCACGACCCTGGTGCTCATGATCGCCGCCGCAGTGGCAGGGGCATGGCTCGGCGCCGGTGTGGTGGCTCGCTTGCCCAAGCAAAAAATCCAGGTCGGAATGGGCATGGCGCTGCTCGCAGCTGCCGCGTTGCTCGTGGCAAGGGTGACGAAGCTGCTGCCCGCCGGCGGTACCGCCGTCGAGCTGTCCGGCGGGCTGCTCGCCGTGGGGCTGGTGGGCAATTTCATTTTCGGCGCGCTCATGACCATCGGCATCGGTGCCTACGCGCCCATCATGATTCTCGTCTCCATGCTGGGCATGGACCCGACAACGGCGTTTCCCATCATGATGGGTTCCTGCGCCTTTCTCATGCCAATCGCGAGCACGCAGTTCGTGCGCCACGGCGCCTATGCACTGCGCCCAGCCCTCGGGCTCGCTCTCGGCGGTATGCCGGCGGTCCTCGCCGCCGCTTTCATCGTCAAGTCGATGTCGCTGGACACGGTCCGGATTCTCGTGGTCCTAGTCGTCGGCTACACCGCAGTTACCTTGCTGCGGGCCGCTGCCCGTGAGCAGGTGGGCGGCAAATCGGAGGATGCTCCGGGCCCGGCGTAGGTCCCGAGGAGAACAAGATGGGAAACCCGCTCTTTGCCACCAAGTCCGTCGACGAGCTCCGCGCCCACGCCGAGCACGGGCACGGGCTGAAGCGCACCTTGACGGCGCTCGACCTGGTCATGCTCGGAGTCGGGGCCATCATCGGCACCGGCATCTTCGTCCTTACGGGCCGCGCGGCAGCGGCAAACGCCGGACCGGCCGTCGCGCTGTCCTTTGTCATTGCGGGCATCGCTTCTGGGTTCGCCGGGCTTTGTTACGCCGAGATGGCCTCGATGATCCCCATCGCCGGCAGCGCGTACACGTACTCGTATGCGACCATGGGGGAGCTCGTGGCGTGGATCATCGGCTGGGATTTGATCCTCGAATACCTGGTCGGCGCCGCCACGGTCAGCGTCGGCTGGTCGGGGTACGTGGTCGCATTCGTCCAGCACCTGTTCGGCGTCGAGCTGCCCAAGGAGTGGGTCAACGCGCCGGTGAGCTGGAACGAAGCGACAGGCAGCTTCCTGGCGACCGGCGCCATCATCAACCTTCCCGCCATTTTCATCGTCCTCGTCGTCACCACCGTCCTCGTCGTCGGCATCAAGGAATCGGCGCGCATCAATACGGTCATCGTGTTCATCAAAGTCATTGTCGTGCTGCTCTTCATCGCGTTCGCATCGCGCTTCGTGAATAAAGACAATTGGCACCCATTCATCCCCGAGAACACGGGTGCCTTCGGCAAATACGGGTGGTCCGGGATCTTCCAGGGCGCGACCATGGTGTTCTTCGCGTACATCGGTTTCGATGCCGTCTCCACGGCGGCACAAGAGGCGAAAAATCCGCAAAAGGATATGCCGGTCGGCATCCTCGGCTCGCTCGCCGTCTGCACCCTCCTCTATATTGCGGTGTCGTTGATCCTCACCGGCGTTGTGCCCTACCAGAAACTCTCGGTGCCGCATCCGATGGCGGTCGGCATTGCGGCCACCGGAATCGGCTGGCTCGAGTTTGCGGTCGAGGTGGGCGCAATCGCTGGGCTGTCGTCGGTCATGCTGGTCATGCTGCTCGGCCAGCCCCGCGTGTTCTTCTCGATGGCGCACGATGGACTCTTTCCCAGAGTGGCCGCCAAGGTTCACCCGCGCTTCGGCACGCCGCACATCACCACCATGATCACCGGCGTCATCTGCGCCATCGCGGGGGGCATCTTGCCCATCGAGATCCTGGGCGAGCTCACCAGCATCGGGACGTTGTTCGCGTTCGTGCTCGTCAGCCTCGGCGTCATGATCCTCCGTATCAAACGACCGGACATCCCGCGCGCGTTCAAAGTACCGGGCGGAACGTACCTCGTACCCATCTGCGGGGCGCTCACCTCGGGCGTCCTCATGTACACCGCGACCACCCCCACGCTGATCCGCCTCTTCGTGTGGATGGCGATAGGTCTCGTGATTTACTACACGTACGGGCGCAAGCACTCGGTGTTGCGCGCCAAGCTCGGCGCTCAGAGCAGCTGAAAATCGGGCCGAGATTTCGGCGGAAATACCCGAACTCTCCGATGACGGTCGGGCGAGCCCGATCTCGAGCACCCCGAGATCGCGGCCCAAATGGCGACGGGCTAGAGCCAATGTGCTCACGTCAACGGTCGCGATGTTCATGACTATCGCCTTTCGGTGTGTTCAATGCGGCCGTGCTACGCGACCGACACTTCCCGGATGCCGCCCGAGGTCGTTCGAGAGAGCGGGACGCTGCCGCTCATCTCGCCACCGAAGGGTGACGCGGCACTCCTTCGGCTCCATTGCCGATCGCCTCGTCCGCGCGTAGAACCGGTGACCCGATCGCGCGACGCTCTCGTGTCACACGCTCGGCACACTTTCAGAAAGGCCCACCCATGAAAAAGTTTCTCGTTCTCTACAAGGCGCCAACATCGTCATTCGAGCAGATGATGAAAGCCACTCCCGAGCAGCAGAAAGCTGGCATGGAGGCCTGGATGGTTTGGGGCAAGAAGGCGACAGCTGCGATCGTCGACATGGGCGCGCCGCTCGGTAAGAGCTTGCGCGTGACGAAGACCGGTGCGTCTCCGAACACCAACGACCTCGGTGGCTACTCCATCTTGCAGGCAGAGTCGAAGGAAGCGCTCGCCGAGACGATGAAGGGACATCCTCATTTCATGACGCCCGAGGGGTTCATCGAGATCGTCGAAGTCATGCCCGTCCCAGGCATGTAAAGGGCAGCCGATTTCGATCGCGCATCGTGACGTTCCAACCGTGCGACGCGGCATTCGCGAGTTTGCGTGCCGCGCCGCACCGGGATGTCACGCGTAACGAACTTTGGGCGCACAGGCTGACTGCATGACTCCCACCAAAGTGGAAATGGCGAGCTGCGGACAGATTCCATACACAAGCGTGTCGGTCACGTCGCAGTAACCAACTAACAATTCATTTACAGGGGCGCACGTGAAGAGCTACACCTTCACATGAAGCTCCATTCATCAAGGCGTAACGAATTCATAGCCAAGAGGTGAAGAAATGAAAGCTCAGTGCACGGGATCCCCTCGCGTGATTGGCACCGGTCCGCATACCGGCTCGCGGGCCCAATGGGTGCGCGCTGCCGTGCCTGTTTCCCTCTTGGCATTGAGCGTCGGGGCGCTCGCCTGTTCGTCTTCCGACTCGACGAGCGGAGGAACGGCTGGCGGCACACGAACGACGAGTGGCGCCGGCGGCTCGTCGACGGGAACGAGTAGCGGCGGAAATACAACCGGCGCTGGCGGCAGTGGCAACGGCGCGGGCACCACCACCGGCGGCGCGACGACCACCACCGGAACTGGCGGCGCAACCTCCGGTGGCACGACCACCACCACGACCGGAACCGGCGGTTCGTCTGGCGGAATGGGAGGCACCGGCGGCGCGGGAGGCGGTCCCGTCGTCGACGCTGGTTCACCCGACAGCGGAGTCCCCGGATGCAATCTCAACACCGGCTACAACGGCGATGACCAATGCCTGTTGCCGCCGCCGCCCGACAAGGGCTTTCAGGTGCACATCGGTCCCACCGATTACAAAAATCCTGGCGCCGAATACCTGCTGCAGCCGGGGCAAGAAGTGACGAACGACCTTGCCGCCGCGGCTTCGCCCAACACGACGCAGCAATACTTCTTCTACCGACAGTACCGAATGCGACCCACCGCGCACCATATCATCATCACCGCGCCCAACGGCTCGGACGTCGGGCGCCGTATCGGTACGGCCAACAAGTCTGAAGATTATCCGACGGGCGGTGTCATTGCGCCCGAGGACAAGAACGTCGGCATTCCCATCGCGCCGAACACGCCCATCAGCGTCAGCTTCCACGCCATCAACACCGGCACCAAGCCGCAATTGCGGGAGTTGTGGGTCAATTTCTGGTACCGCGATCCCAAAGAGGTCACCCAGCCGGCGACGGAGTGGTTCGAAACCGGAAACGTGGTCTTCGCGATCCCGCCTCACACGAAAACGCAGCTCGGTCCTTCGACCTGCACGGTGCAAGGCAATGGTCGCCTTCTCTGGGCGTACGGGCATCGCCATGCGAACAACACGCGCTTCCTCATCACGCGCATCCGCGGGACCCAGCGCGACGTCATCTACGACGCCAACAAATGGGACGAGCCGTTGCTCCTCGAGTTCAGCAGCACCGTCACCAATCGCGCTCCCGATCCCGCCGCCGGCACCGAGGGCGGCTGGAACGGCATTCTCGATCTCATGACGGGAGACAAGATCGAGTGGACGTGCGACGTGAACAACACCACCGACGGCACGCTGCGCTTCACCAACAACACGTACACCGGCGAGATGTGCATCATCGACGCCGAGGCCGTGACCTCGACCTGTCAGTAGGACCACGCGCAAAGGGCTCTCGCTAGCGGGTCGCTCGGGGGAGCGATCCGCGGCGGCGCCTCGTGAGAAGCTCATTCGACGCTCGGGCGCCCGCGCATGGCGCGGCGATGAATGCTTCCACCTCGCGGGAAAAATCCGATATAAACCTGACGTTGGGGGGAGGCATATTCCAGAGTGCCTCTTGCTGGTGTCACCTCCGGATTGCGCCGAATCAGGCGAGAAGTGATGCATCGGTGAACTCGAATGCCCTTGATGAGGATTCTTGCGGCTGGCGTTGAATGATCCCTCAACCGGCCGTGGCATCGTTTGCGAAAGTTCGAGAAGCATCAACTACCCGGTAAGCAGGTGTACGCGACGGGCCGTGCTGGTGGGCGCAGCGACCTCATCGCTCCTCGCGCGGCGCGCTGCCGCTGAAAGCATCGCCGTTCCGATCCGGCTCCAAGCCGAGCTTCTCGCCAAGATGGCCAGCTACGATCGCAACTTCCAGGCGCGCACCGGAGAACGCGTAAGGACGCTGCTGCTGACGAAGCTGGGTGACCCGGAGTCGGCGCGCGCCGGCGCCGAGATGAAAACCGCGCTGGCTTCCATCCCCAGCATCGGCGGGTTGCCTCACGACGAGGAGCTCGCGTCCTACGCCGACGCCGCCGCGCTCGCCGACATTTGCCGCGCCCGCAAAGTCTCCATCCTCTACGTCGCGCCGGGTTTCTCGCAGCAGGTGGACACCATGCGCGAGGCGGTGAGCGAACTCAGCCTGCTCACGGTGGGAAGCTTGGCGGACTACGTGCCCAATGGGATCGTACTCGGCTTCGACCTGGTCTCCGGCCGCTCCAAGCTGCTCGTGAACCTCACCCAGGCGCGCCGCCAGCAGATCGACTTTCGCGCAGAAGTCCTCAAGCTGACGCGGGTGTACGAATGACATTCGGCAGGGGGCGTCGTCATGTCGGGCGAACGCTCGTGTTCGCCGTTCACGTCTTCGGCTTGTCCGTCAGCGCAAGCGCTCGAGCCGTGGACGAATCCGGCACCGACGTGCAGGCCTTGCTCGACGAGAACATCGTCACGACCGCGTCCAAGTCGCTGGAGACTGGCACCGCCGCACCCGCGACGTCGACCAGCATCACCGCCGAGGATCTGCGCCGCTACGGCATCCACTCGCTCGACGAGGCGATCAACTTTCTTTCGCTCGGCGTGGTCACCGCCAACCCGCTGCGCGACCCCGACATCGGATCGCGCGGCGTGCTCGTGACCGGCGATCACGGCAATCACATCCTTCTTCTCATCAACGGTCACGCCGTCAACGAGCCACTTTACGGCAGCGCCCAGTTTGGGCGCGGGATGGGCGTACCCTTGGAGATGATCGATCATCTCGAAGTCGTCATCGGCCCCGGCTCCGTCCTCTATGGGTCGAGCGCCATGTTCGGCGTCATCAACGTCATCACGAAACGAGCCAAGGATTTCGCTGGCACGCACGTGATCGCGGAAACGGAAGTGGGAAAATCGTACCGTGTCGCAGGCGGAGCCGGTTACCAGTTCGGCCACGAAACGGAGCTCACGCTCGCGATCGGATACTACGCGCAGAAGGGGCCGAGCTTCACGTTCGGTCCGCAAAACTTCGGCGTCGACGACGTCTCTGGCGCGCCGATCGTCACGACGTACAAGGGGCCGGCGACGGGCATATGGAGCGGCACGGCCCACAACTCTTATTACAGCTACGTCCCCGAAGCCGTGCTGCGCTTCTCGAGCGGCAACTTGGAGGTGAACCTTCGCGGCGCCACGTACAAGCGCTCCGCGCCTTACGCTGCGTACTTGTCCCCCGTACCGGGCGACTTCGACTATCCCGACAATTACGATCTCGACCGCTCCGCTTCCGCCGACATCGCCTATCGCGTGCGCCCGACGGCGGTGCTCGATCTCGCGGCGCGCGTCTATGGAGACACGTTCGACACGCAGCGCATCTACACCGTTTCCGCCTCTTCCAATTGCATCTACCGCGGCAACACCTCGCCCTGCCTCTACCATTGGACCGGCACTTCGCAGTGGGTGGGCACCGAGCTGCAGGGGTCCTTCAATTGGTTGCAGGACTCGAGCCTGGTGACGCTGGTGGGCGCCGACGTCAGGGTCGTGAGCGTACAAGCCAAGCAGGACGTACAGAACGCCGACACGCTCGCGTACCACGAGTCTTCCACCAACGTGATCCCTATCGGCAACGACAAAGTCGAAGAGGTGCTCGGCGCCTATCTGCAGCAGACTTGGACGCCGGCACCGTTCATTGCCTTGAACGCCGGAGCGCGCATCGACGCGAGCGAGCGGTACGATCCCGTGATCTCCCCTCGCTTCGCCGCCAACCTGGCGGCTTGGCGGGGCGGCACCATCAAGCTCATCTACGCCGAGGCATTCCGCGCTCCCTCGTGGAACGAAGCACAGTCGAGCAACGTCAACTTGCTCACGGCGGAGAGCTTACGCCCCGAGCGCGTCCGTTCCGTCGAGGCCGTGCTCGAGCAGAAGCTCGGCGCGCAGCGCGTGCTGTTCGGCGTCTTCCGATCGTGGTGGACCGACCTCATCGACCTGCACCGGCTCACGACCCAGGAGTACATCGATCTCGCCGCCCAAGAGAAGCTCCCGTCTCTCCTCAGCTTCAGTGCGCAGCAGTATCGCAACATCACGTCCATCGACAACTTCGGGTTCAATGCTCGTTTCGAGGGGAGCTTCCTCGGCAACAAAGCGCATTACGCGCTGAACGCTACATCCGCCTTCACGAGCCGCGTCGACGACGAGTACGGCGCTTCCCATCCGCCCGCGGTCACGCCGCAGATGTTCGGAAATGCGCGCATTGCTTATGAGTTCGGCGAGCGGTATCCGGTGATCGGGCTCGCTGCGCACTTCGTCGGAAAGCGCCCGGCCGCGCGTACGTTCGAGAAATATGTGCCGCAGATCGCCCACTTCGACCCCTACCGTTTTGCGAAGTTCCCCTACGTCGAACCACAGCTGGAGCTTCGTCTCACGGTTTCCGGACCTGTACCCGTCGTGCCCGGTCTCTCCTACCGCGCGAGCCTCGACTACGCGTTCTCCGACGAAGCACCGTATATCGTCGGACGACCGGTGGATAATCACAATGTACGCACGTCCCCGACCGCGCAATTTGCCCCGGTCGACCGTTTCCGGGGCACCGTTGGGCTGCAGTACGATTTTCTGCCGTAGCGCCGTAGAAGAGCAGAAGAACCGATGCACCAAGGCCGTACCGTCGTCGTCATTGCTACATTTGCGTATCTTTCAGGAGGTTGCCTCGACGCGTCGCCCGTCTACGTCGCCGCCCAAGATGCAGGCCTCGTCATCGTCGAAGCCGGAGCGGGTGACGCGTATGCGCATCCCGAATGCCGCGCATGCATCGCCGCCGACCCGAATTTGGGGGCCGGGTGCGGCGACAAGCTGGAGAACTGCGCCGCGACCGAGCATTGCGTCGACATCTACGAGTGCGCCTACGCCAACGGTTGCGTGACCATGCCGACGCAGAACGACTCCATCGCCTGCGCGCTGCCCTGCGCGTTCGCTCTCAAACTCAGCGACGTGAACGACCCTTCGATCCAGATGGCGATTCGGTTGACCGAATGCTTTCACGGCCCCTGCGCCGAGAAATGCGAAGTCGCGGAGCTTCCCGCCTCGCTGCGATCGTTGCCCGTGCGCTAGTCGTGACGGCGCGGTAGCGATGCCCGTCCCGGCGCCAACCGGCGCGGCGCGGCCCGTGCCGCGCCATGATGCCGCTTGACGAGAAGGCGGCGCCTCGGCTCCTATGAAGCTTGCATGAGGAGACTACGTCCTTGGGTGCACGGGCTCGCGCTGCTCGCCGGAGTGGGGGGTTGTTCGCCGCCGCGCCCCGGACAGCTCAACGGTAGATGGGTCGCCGTAGCTGGACCCGAGGGAGCCGCGGCGGGGATCGCCGCCCCTCCTACCGCCGCGCGCCCGCTGGCGGTGAATGCGCCTCCTCCCGCGTGCTTCGATAGCGCGACGCTCGACGGCGAGTTTGGCGCGCGCTGCAAGGAGAACGAGCCCGAAGCGGCGGGCAGCGCCGCCGTCACGGACGAGATCCAGCCCGGCAATCAGCCGACCCCCGGCGAAGTGCGCTGGTACTGCGACCGGCGTACGGTCGTTCGCATCGTCCTCGATCGCTGCGGCACCGCCAACCAATTCCGGGTTCGGCAGATTGCCGTTTCGATCGACGGTAACCGCTGATGCCCGCTTTCGACCAAGTGATCGCCGAGTTCGCGCAGTTTTTGGGGCGAAGCCAACTGGCGCTGCAAGCGACGAACGTGCGCGTCGTTTTCTCGTCGCCCGTCATCGACACGCCCATCTTCGCCATTCCCGATGTCCATCTTTGCGGTGGCGACGCCGGTGACATCTTTCTCAATGGCACGCCCGAAAAAGCGCTGGCCCTGGCCGGCACCTTGCGCGCCATCTACGACTATCAAGAGATGCACCCGCAATCGTCGCGCGCCGTGCAACTCGGCGACTGGTTCGACATTTGGCGCGTGTGCGGCGAGGACCCGATGAGCATGGCCTACGGCGCCATCGACAACGCCGCGGCCTTCGCCGACATCCTCGACTACGACGCGCGCATCGGGCTGGCACATGTCATCGGCAACCACGACGCCGGCTTCCTCAACGCCGTGCCCAATCGACGCGCCGCGCAGGCGAGCTTCTTCCGGCTCGGCTTCTGGCTCGGTCACAACGTCTACGCGCTGCACGGTCACCAGACATCGATCGCGCCTCCCGCCAATCAATCATTTGACCAAGTCGTCGTGCACCTTGCAACGTTGCTGGGCGGTTTCATTCCCGGGGTGACCAAGATCCAAGAGTTCATTGACAAGCAACAGATCGTCGACGAGGTCAAGCTCTGGCTCCACGATGTGTTCACGGGAAGTCACGAGGACACCGGGCCTCACCTCCGGCCGCGCGACCGGAGCAACCTCCCGGCGCACCTCAAGACCGGGGACTTCGTGGTGCGCGAAGACCTCGACGCGCTCGCCTCCTTGGTTCATCAGATCGAGCAGCTGCCGGGCTCGCAGGGGCGCGCGGCGGATCTCTTGCTCGTCGGGCATAGTCACGTGCCATGCGCGTCGTGGTCCGACGTCGCTGGACGGCCGCTCGTCGTCGTCGATGCGGGCGCCTGGGTCTATGGCCAGGCCAACATCGCCATCGCCGCGGGCGACACCGTCGCCGTTTTCGACATCGTGTAAGACACTCACCGTACAAGTGACCGGGCGGATGACCGGTCCAAGGGGCCCGCAAAGCCCCCACCATGGACCGTGATCGATCGATCACGGTCGGCACAACCGCTCCGCAAGTTTTTTCCAGGGCCACGGTCGCCCGCGGGGGCTTGCGCCCAGGGATCCGCGCGGAGAAAGCGCGTCGTTTAGGCCGCGAGACGCGGCGTCGTTCCGTCGCTGGGCGTGCGCGGATTCGGACCGGGGCCGTCGTTCGGCGTCTTCGGGCCCTCGCCGGGTATTTGGATCGCGGCTTTCTGCGCTTTTTTCTGCCGGCGCATATCGGCGAGCAGCAACGGCAAGAGCAAGATCCCACCGGGAACAAGGAGCATGACAATCCAGAGAGCGATTCTTCGGTAATCGAACATGACGGCGGCACTTTTCACTACTGCATGTTCCGTACCGAGTGCACGACGCGCGCAAGCTGCGCACGCAAGGAGGCGCGAACTGGCCGATGCCGCGGGGGAATGTCGAGGTTTCCCCTCCTCGGCCGGCGAGGAGCGAGGCGGCTGGTGAAACACCGGGTGTGGCTTCTTGAGGACAGTCCAAGCCGAGGCCGGAAGGCCGGCCAAGGGAGAGGCGGGCAGTACGAGCTAGCCCGCCGGATTGCCTTCGAAGGCGGCGATGAGGGCGCGCGCTTCGACGATGTTGTCCTCGATCGAGCAGTAGGTCCATCCGCCGTAGCGTCCCGCCGGGTGGACGCCGTGCGCATTCAAGATTTTCGTCAGACGCCGGTGCTCCGCCATCGAAGCCTTGGTGATGTGCACATACGCCGGATCCATCACCACCGAGTGGTGAGCGACGAGCTTGTGGTTCGTGATCACACCTTCGGCACGCAGATCGTCGAGCACCCGCGCGAGAGCGGCATCGACGTCGACGGCGGCGTCGCGAGCGTAGCCGAGCTCGACGTAGAGGCTCATGCGATCGGTGTCGAAAATGTTGTCGTAGAAGCCCACGCGATAGAACGAACGCGCACGATCGGGGTAATAGACCCAGTGCGCAGCGCGCGGCCCCTTTTGGTCGAAGCCGAGATTGAATACGAGAACCTTGTTCCAGGTGAACGCCGTGGCGTCGTGAGCGAGCCCAGTGGCCCGCAGGAGGGCGGGAAACGGCGCCGACGATACGAGCCGCTCGAACTGGATCTCGCGCTTGGTCGTGCGCGCCACCCGGCGTTCGAGATCGATGCCGAGGAGCGGCTCTTCCAGCGCGATGCCTCCCGGACGCGTCGCGCTGGCGAGCGCCTTGATGTACTCGATCGCACCGCCACGCGGATAAGAGAAGGTGGCGTTGTAGCCCGCGTTGTCCGGAGCGCGCATGTTGCGCACAATGTCGGTAAGATCGGCGTGAGGGAAGAACCGCCCCATCGCGTCCTCGTCGAGGGTGGCGAGATCGCAGGCG
Organism: Polyangiaceae bacterium; assembly: GCA_035318505.1. Classification (GTDB taxonomy): domain Bacteria; phylum Myxococcota_A; class Polyangia; order Polyangiales; family Polyangiaceae; genus DASWDH01. Next base: position 14,001 of record DATHEQ010000058.1, read on the forward strand.
TACAGCTTCTCGTTGTAAGGAATGAGAAACTTTTCGGCGATGCTCCGCCCGAAGCGCGCATAGAGCATCTCTTGAAAGCTCGCCGACGTCTTGACCGCCGTGCCGGACAGGCGCGCGAAATAGAGATCGTAGAGGCAATCGATGAATTCTTCTTGCGGCAGCTGATGGATATTCTTCTGGAAGGGGAAGTCGATGAGCCGCCCGCCGTACGAGATGAGTGACCGTCTCTCGATCGTGCGCACCTCCTGGCCAACCATGCGTTGGCGCAGCCAACTTTCGATGTCGGGGTGCTTGAAGTGGAAAAAATGCCCCGAATAATCCCACACGAAACCGCTCTGCTTGACCGTCTTGCAGTAGCCGCCGATTTCCCGGTCAGCCTCGAGCACGAGGTAGTCTTTTTCACGCGAGAACGCGGCGGTGGCGAGCCCCGTCACCCCGGCCCCCACGATGAGGTGGCGAATCGCTTCCATGCGAGGGCTACTTACAGCCTTTGAAAAGAAGGCGCAATTCCAGCTGCATCCCGGAGAGTGGTGCTAGTAAAGACTCGAGATGCAGCGCATTCTCGTGGTCGAAGACGAGCCCGCCATCGCCGAGTCGATAATGTACGCGCTCAAACGCGACGGGTACGCCGTCGCCATCGCCCCCACCGTGGCGGACGCCGAAAAAGAGCTCGACGGCGTCGATCTGGTGGTCCTCGACTTGATCTTGCCCGACGGCAGCGGATTCGATCTGCTCGGGCAAATTCGGCAGCGGGCCACGGGCGTCGCCGTCATCATCCTTTCCAGCCGCGATGAGGAGGCCGACCGCGTGGCCGCGCTCGAAACGGGCGCCGACGACTACGTGACGAAACCCTTCTCGCCACGCGAGATCGTGGCGAGAGTGCGCGCCGTCCTGCGCCGCGCTCAGCCGCGAGAGGCGGGAGCGCCCCCACCATCGGGCCTTTCCCCCTCCAAAGCGCCGCCGCCGGCGCTGATCGTCGAAGAGTCGACCCGACGCGCCTTCGTGCTCGGTCAGCCGCTCGAGCTGACGCGCGTCGAGTTCGACCTGCTCACCTGTCTGCTCGGTGCCAAAGGGCGTGTCTTCACGCGAGCGCAGCTCATCGACCGCGTGTGGGGGGACGGCTTTGCGATCACCGACCGCACCATCGACAGTCACGTGAAGAGCCTGCGCCGCAAAGTGGGGGAAGCGGGCGGCCATCCCGCGATGATTGAAACGGTGCGCGGCGTCGGGTACCGCATCAGCGAGGGGCTTCCCCCCCCCTCGAGCGCGCGATGATTCGACTCGTTCTCGTCGCCGCGGCAGCCATCGCGCTCATCCTCTTGGTCGGGTTCATCACCCAAAGGGTGGTGCGGGCGCGCACGGCGGGGATGTCGATTCGCCTGCAGATCTTCATTGCCTTGGCCGGCATCGTGGGCGCCTTCGCGCTCGGCGTCGGTTTGCTGGTGCTCGACCGCATCGAAGCGCGCGCCACTTTGCTGGCGACGGAGGCCGCGCGCGACGAAGCGCAAGCGATCGCGCGCTTCGTGGGAGCGGAGATGAGCGCGGGATCGGTGTCGATACAGGACATCGCCAAAACGCTGCGACGCGAAGGCGAAGCAGAAGCCGTGCACCTCGTTTTGCTGGACACCCAAGGGAGGGTCGTCTTCGGCGAGGTGGGGCAGGAACCAGGCACCGTCGTCGTCGAGACGCCCATCGTCGTCGAGAGGCGGGTGGTCGGTTCGATCCGCGTGCTCAAGCCGACCATCATCATGCGCCGCCTACTTGCCGATTTCGCGCCCACCGTGCTCGTCATCAGCGTCACGCTCGGCGCAGCGGCCGCGCTGGCCGCGGCCGTGATCGGACGCGCGATCGCGACGCCCATCGAAGGGCTCACCAATTTCGCCGTGCGCGTCAGCGAAGGCGAAACCAGCGTCGTTCCGCCCATCGTCCATGGCAAGGAGGTGAAACGCTTGACGCGCGCCATCGACTCGATGCGCCGTGAGCTGGAGGGCCGACCCTTCCTCGAGATTTTCGCCGCCGATCTGTCGCACGAGCTGAAAAACCCCGTGGCCGCGGTGCGCGCCAGCGCCGAGGTCCTCGAAGAGGGCGCCCTGAACGAGCCCGAGGAGGCACGGCGCTTCGTGGCCCGCATTCGCGAGGCCACGGTGCGCATCGAGACCCTGCTCGGCGAGATCCTGTCCCTCGCGCGCATCGAAGCCCGCGGCGTCGAGGAGTCATCGGCCGTCGACGTCGGTGCCCTGGCGCGCGCCGCCAGCGAAGCCGCCCAAGACCGCGGCGCGTCGGTGGAGCTCACCATCGACTCCGATGCCATCGTGCGCGGCCAGTCGAACTGGCTGTCGAGAGCCATCGACAACTTGATCGACAATGCCATCGTGCACGGCGATCCCAAAGTACCGTCACGCATCATCGTCCAGCGGGAAGGGGGCAAGGTGAATGTCCGGGTGCTGAACCACGGCACCATCCCCAAGCACGTGCGAACCAATCTTTTCCGGCGGTTCGTGACGACGCGCGCGGCCGGCGGGGGCACCGGGCTCGGCTTGG
>DATHEQ010000059.1:0-10650 GCA_035318505.1 Polyangiaceae bacterium
GATGAGGCCAATCTCTGCGGCCGTGCGGCGTTTGGCACGACGCCGCCAGATGCTCGGTGCCACATCGCTCACCGCGCCGGCGTTGCGGCCAGGCACATGGGTCATGCTGGTTGCCGTCTTCGCGTTCGCGCTCGCCGCTTGCGGACAAGCGCCGGTGATGCGCGGACAGATCGACGGGCTCACCAAGCTCGCTAGCCAGGCCGAACGCAACGGCGCGATCCGCTGCGCCCCGCGCGAGCTCGCGCTCGCCAAATCGCACCTCGAGTTCGCCACGGTAGAGCTCGACCAAGGTTTCGTATCGCGAGCCAACGCACACCTCGCCATTGCCGAGCCGAACGCACACGCTGCCTACGACCTCTCCCCGCCGGAAACGTGCGCCGAGCGCCAGCTCGCCCTGCCTGCAGCGCCGGAAGATACCGATGGGGATGGCATCGTGGACGCCATCGACATGTGCGTCCTCGAGGCGGAAGACAAAGACGGCTATCTCGACGACGACGGCTGTCCCGATCTCGACAACGATCTCGACGGTGTCGCCGATACGGCGGACAAGTGCCCCAACGAGCCGGAGGATCCCGACGGCTTCGACGATCAGGACGGCTGTCCCGATCTCGACAACGACAAAGACACGCTCGCCGACGTCGACGATCAATGCCCCAACGAGGCCGGCCCCACCGGCGGTGATCGCCCGGGATGCCCGCGCAAATCGCTCGTCGTCGTCACCGACAAGGAAATCAAGATCATGCAGCAGATCCACTTCGAATTCGACAAGGACATCATCCGGAGAGAAAGCTATCCAATTCTCGATGCAGTGGCCGAGGTCCTCCAGCAGAACACGAACATGCGGCTCGAGATTCAGGGCCACACCGACAACAAGGGCGCTCCCGCCTACAACCTCAAATTATCGGACCGGCGAGCGGCGTCGGTCCGGAAATACCTGGTGGGCAAGGGAATCTCCGCCAATCGCCTCGTGTCTCGTGGCTACGGCCTGACTCGCCCGCTGGTTCCCAACGACAGCGAGCAGAACCGGGCACTGAACCGCCGCGTGCAGTTCATGCGAACGGAGGGGGCCACGCCCTAAGCGCGAACGTGCCAGTTCTTCCCCCTATCGGATCACGAACGGCTCCTTCGGCCCGGCAGCCACGCGAGATTCGGCACCGCCTGCCGACGGCGATGGACTGCCCGGTCAGAGCGTCGAGAAAGCAAATCGCTCGTTCGATGATCGATCTGGCGGGGAGAATTTCCCAAGGGTAGTGCTGGCCTCGAGTCGTCGAGAGGAGAATCTCCGTGGACCGTCGCGTTTTTGCTTCCCTCAGCCTGTTCTTCGTCTCGATGGGGCTTCTTTTCTCGTCGGCAATTGCCGTTGCTGCTCCCAAAGACGCCGCGGCCACCAAGCTCGCCGATGACGCCATCAATCGGGACTACCTTGCGGCAAACTTCGTCGAAGCGGAGAAAAAGCTCCGCGCGGCCATTTCGATATGTGGCGCGAGCGGATGCATGCCGGTGGTGGTCGGGCGCTTGCACCGAGATCTCGGCGTCGTGCTCATCGCGGGCATGAATCGTCAGGAAGACGGCAAGCAAGAGTTGGCGGAGGCGATTCGAGCCGACCCCAACGTGATGCTCGAAAAAGACCTGACCACGCCCGAGATCGATCAGGTGTTCAAGGCGCTGAAGACTGGGGGATTGCCTCCCCCCAAGCCGACCGCGGGCGGCGGTGGAGAATTGGTCCATTCACCGCCCACCGAGCAGCGCACGCTCACCGCCGTCCCCATCTACGTCGAGCTGCCCGACGGCAGCGCCGCGGCCAAGGTCATCGCCCGCTACAAGCCCTCCGGCGCGCCCGATTGGAAGACGCTCGAGCTACACCGGATGGGCAACGGGTATGGCGGTGAAGTGCCGTGCATGGATATCGGAAGCACCACCGGCGATTTCCTCTACTACGTGCAAGCCACCGACGCCGCCGGCGAAGTGGTCGGCACGAGCGGCACCCGCGCCGCGCCGAACAAGGTGACTATCAAAGCCGAACCGGTGAGCGGCGAGCCGCCCCACTTGCCGGGACGCGCGCCCCCTTCGCGATGCCGCGAGGCCGGCGACTGCCCCCCGGGGACGCCTGGTTGCGGAGGAAAACGACTCCCGAGCGGACGAGGTTGGGGCGCCACTTGCACGACCGATCGCGAGTGTGGCTCCGACTACTGGTGCAAGCAGGGCACGTGCGAAGGTGGCGTGCGAGTCGAGACGGACAACGAGCCGCAGGCGTCGGGCAAGTATTGCGACTCCAGCGCCGATTGCGACAAAGGCGAGAGGTGCGGTGCCGGGCGCGCTTGCGAGCGCGCGCCGGAAAAGGCCAAGAAGGTGTGGCTCAGTTTCAACATCGGCCAAGATTTTTCAATTCTCGGCGCCCAGCCCAACGTTTGCGGCAGCCCGACGACGTTCGCCGCCAAGCAGTATGCGTGCTCCGACAAAGACAACTATTCATACAGCGGCGTTCCATTCGACAGCGCACCGGGAACGGGCAATGCGATCAGCGGAGGCGTCAACCTTGCTACGACGCGTTTTCTGGCCGGTATCGAGCTGCTCGTCAGTGACAACGTGACGCTCGGCGCGCGCCTCGGGTACGCGCGCGGGACGGCCGCAGGACGTTCGCTGGCCGCGTTCCATGCCGAAGGGCGGGTCGCTTTCTGGTTTGGTAGAGAGCCTTTCTCGCGTGAGAGGGTGCGGCCGTTCCTCGTCGTCGCAGGCGGGCTCGCCGAAATAGACGACAAATTCGGCGTACCCATTATCGAGTCCGATCTCGCCCACGGCATCTACCCGACGCAGACGCTCACCGTTTGGCGCCAGAGCGGCAGCGGATTCGCTGGAGGGGGCTTGGGTATCATGATCCCCACGGGAGGGCCCGGGCAGGGCGTGACGGCCGAAATGAAAGTGGTCGCGCTTTTTCCTGATCCGGGCGTCGCGATGTCGCCGACGATTGGATATGCGTTAGGGCTCTGATTCGTCTGGACCTGTCGCAAGGCGACAGGGAGGTGCTCGAATGATGCAGACCGACCGTGGACTCGAATTCGCGCAGCCGCCCGGTGGCTGGGGACCGCCGGGTGGACCGCCTCCGGGCGGATGGGGGCCGCCAGGCGGGGGACCTCCGGGCGGCGGGCCGCCTCCGGGCGGACCACCGGGGGGTGCACCGCCGGGCGGAGGGGGACCTCCCGGCGGACCACCGGGGGGTGCACCGCCGGGCGGTGGGGGACCTCCCGGCGGACCACCTCCGGGGGGTGCACCGCCGCCAGGTGGACCGCCCGGCGGGTGGGGACCTCCGGGCGGCGGGCCGCCTCCGGGCGGACCTCCGGGGGGTGGACCGCCAGGCGGATGGGGGCCGCCGGGCGGGCCACCGCCGGGTGGTTGGGGGCCGCCGGGCGGGCCACCGCCGGGTGGTTGGGGCCCGCCTGGCGGCGCTCCCCCGGGCGGATGGGGCCCGCCCGGTGGGCCACCGGGTGGCGGCGCTCCCCCGGGCGGCTATGGCGTGCCACCGGGCGGCTACGGCCCGCCTCCAGGTCAGGGTCACCCGGGCGGCGGTTATCCCCCCGGACCGGGCGGCTACCCCGGTCCGAGTGGCGGCGCGCGCAATGCGTTTTCACCCGGCGACGCGGTGACGTTTGCGTGGGAGCGCATCAAGGCAGATCCCGGAACCATTCTCGCGACCGTCATTGTCGGCGCGATCTTGATGTGGGTCGTCGGGATCGTCACGAGCTTCATGGCCAGCGTCGTAGGCGGGATCGGCTCCGCGGCCAGCCGTCACGTCGGCTCGCCTTTCGACACGTGGAGCCCGCTCCTCGTCGCCACCAAGGGTTTGGGATCCATCGTCAGCTTCGTCGTGTCCGCCTTCGTCCTCGCCGGCATCATGAACTTCTCTCTCAAGGTCGCGCGCGGAGCTCCCTATACATTCGCCGATCTCTTCAGCGGCGCGCCATTCTTCGTATCGGTGCTGGTCGCCAATCTGGTCGTGACCATCGGCGCCGGCATCGGATTCGCGCTGCTCATCGTGCCCGGCGTGATCGTGGCCCTCGGACTCAGCATGGCCATTCCACTCATCATCGATCGGAACCTCGGCCCCGTCGAAGCGCTCACCGAAAGCTGGAAGCTCACGGACGGTCACAAGACGAACCTCTTCGTCTTCGGGCTCATCGCCGTGGGTCTCATCGTCGGCGGCGTGTGTGCGTGCGTGGTGGGCGTGCTTCTCGTGCTTCCCCTGCTCTACATCGCGCACATGTATATCTACCTCAAGCTGACCGGCCAACCGGTGGCGGCGATCGGCCGAGGTGCTTGAGCACCGCCTGAAGATCGGCCCAGACGTCCCGTTTCGCCTCCGGGCTTCGCAAGAGATAAGCGGGATGGAAGGTAGGCATGACCGGGATCGCACGGTAAAGCTTCCATTGTCCGCGTAGGCGCGTGATCCCGCCGCCCGCGCCGAGCAGACCCTCGACCGCCGTCGCCCCGAGCGCGACGATCACCTTGGGCGAGACGAGCTCGAGCTGTTCGCGCAAGTAGGGCATGCACTTTCCCATCTCGTCCGGCTCCGGCTTGCGGTTGTTGGGCGGGCGGCACTTGACGATGTTGCATACGTAAACGTCGTCGCGCGCATAGCCCATCGCGGCGATCATGCGGTCGAGTAGCTGGCCGGCCTTGCCGACGAAGGGGAAACCCGCGGCATCTTCGTCCGCTCCCGGCCCTTCTCCGATGAAGCAAAGCTCTGCCGCAGGGTTGCCGCGCGCGAAGACCGTCTGGGTGCGCGCGGCGTAGAGCGTGCATTTCGTGCAGGTCTTCACCTCGGCGGCGAGCTCGAGAAGACGGAGCTTCGCAGCTTCGCGCTCGGGGGAAAGCGGCAGAGCGGCGGTAGAAAGCGCGGCCTCCGTCGCAACGGGGGTGGACGCCGCGTCGCTGGCGGGGGCCGTCGGACGCGCGGAGCTTTCGGCGGCGAGGGCACCTCCCGGCGAGCTCTGATTGCGGGGGGAAGGAGCGCTCGCAGGTGCACGGCGCGCGTCGCTCGATGTCGGCGCGATGCGTAGACTGCGGCGTTCGGCGGGCAACGAGCCCGTCGCGCCCGTCGCGAGCTGCCACTCTGCTTGCGCCCGGAGCTCGACGGCCAGGCGCAATAGCTCGTCGCGCTCGTTCAATGTCCGCCCGTCGACACGAGGTAACGTTCCGCTTCCAGCGCGGCCATGCACCCGGTTCCCGCCGCCGTGACGGCCTGGCGGTAGACCCAGTCCTGCACGTCGCCGCAGGCGAATACGCCTTCCAGGCTCGTCTGCGTCGTGCCGGGCGTTGTCTTGATGTAGCCGTTGGGGTGGAGCACGACCTGTCCCACGAAGAGCTCGGACATGGGCGTATGCCCGATGGCTACGAACATCGCCGCGACCGGGATTGTCTGGCGCGATCGGGTCTTCATATCTTCGACTTCGATCCCGTTCACGTGATCCTGGTGGACGTCGTGCACGTCGAGCACTTGGTGGCTGTAGAGCACCTTGATTTTTGGGTTCTCCAAAACGCGCTGCTGCATGGTCTTCGAGGCACGGAACTCATCACGACGGTGGATGAGCGTGACGCTAGGAGAGAGGCCGGCGAGGTAGCTCGCTTCTTCCATCGCGGTATCACCGCCCCCCACGACCGCCACCGGTTTGCCGCGATAGAGCGGGCCGTCACAGACGGCACAGGCGGATACTCCCTTGTTCTTGAGCTTGTCCTCGTTGGGCAAGCCGATGTAGTTCGCGCGCGCGCCGGTGGCGATGATGACGGTCTTGGCCAACGTCGGGGCGGCGCTGCCCTCCGCCCAGATCTTGAACGGGCGCTGCGAAAGGTCGACTTTGATGACGTCTGCGGTGACGATCTCCGTCCCTTGCCGCTCGGCCTGATCGCGAAAACGCTTCATCAGCTCGTGCCCGGTCACCTTTTCGGGGAACCCCGGATAATTTTCGACCTCGGTCGTGAACATGAGCTGGCCGCCAGGGATGAGCCCGCCGGCGTTGAAGCCTTCGATGAGAAGAGGTTGGAGGTTGGCGCGGGCGGCATAGATGCAGGCAGTGAGACCAGCCGGGCCCGAGCCAATGATGACGACGTTGCGCGCTTCCGATTGCATGCGCGACATCCTAGAACACGGAACGCTCATCGTCCGGTGTTCTAGGATCGTTTGTCACCGGGCGCTTCGTCCCGCCCCATGCGTGCAAGGCGCCGAACAGCGCCCCACCCCCGGTTTGGGGCCCTGGTAGCCCCCAACGGTTCATCCGACCCTCAACGCCGTGCCGCATTCTGGCGGCGGACACATGCCGGGCGCACCGTCGCGCCCGGCCAAATGCCTACTCGCGGATGGGATTGGCCTTGAGCGCGGCTTTGCCTTCTTTGAGGTACACGCTGAATTTCACCGATTTGCACCCGTGCCGCTGCAGGAGCTGATCTCGATTCTTGCGCAGCGTCGACTTGAATTTTTCGAAGTTGAGCCCGTCGGTCGTCTCGCCGCACTCTTTTTTGAGGCGCAAGAACTCGTCGTAGACACGGCGCCACTCGGCCGTTTCATCGTGAATGGGCGGAGGCCGATCGGTCCCGCGATCGGCAGAGAGCTGCCCTAGAATCTCGCTCGAGACATGGCTGACGACCGTGGCTTCGTCGGCGTCCTCCGGACGCTCGAACCCCATCGCCGGCGGCGCGGCAGGTGTGGGAGCAAAGGGTGAAAAAGCCGGCGCGGCCATGGGCGCCTTTCCTGCCGCCAGAGCCGCTTTCATGGGGGGCGTGCCGGCGGGAGTCGGAGCGGGAGCCGCCGGAGCAACGCCCACCAGCGTGAGGGACGGCTGCTTGGCGGGAGGCGGGCGCACAGGTGCCCGCGGCGCGGCCGGAGCGGGCGCAGCCGCCGCCGCAGCCGAAGCTTGGGCTGCCATCGGCGCCGGACCCGGAGCGCGCGGGGGGGGCGCGGGGGGCGCGGCGGCCGCTTGCCCAAAGGACGATGCCGCAGGGGGCGCAAAGGGCTGGGGAGCCGGCGCGGCAGCTGCGGGCGATGGCCGCGCGGGGGCCGGCGGTGGAGCAACCGGCGCCTGCACGCGGTCGAGAGGCGAGGCGATCGACGACTGCGGTAAAGAGAACGCGCTCATCGACGGTTGCGCGGGCATCGGACCGAGCACGGCGTCGAGATCGGCGGCGCGCCGCGGCGCACCGCCCTTGGCGGCCACATGCTCCATCCCCTCGTTGAGACTGGCCGCGATTTGCCGGTACACGCCGCCGAACTTGCTCGCTGTCAGCTGCTCGACCTTTCCTTTGCCGAACAGCTGCGCTTCGTCGCGGAAGACGCGCAGCGGGCGCGTGTGCTCGAGGAAGCTGAGAGCGAGCCCGATGCCCGCCACGAGCACAGAGATGAGGATGATCATCAGAAGCGGCACGGTGCGCTTGTCTTTGTCGTCGGCACTGTTGAGAAAGCCGAGCGGCGAACCGATGGGACGCGCCATGCGTGCCACGGCGTAGCCCGCACCGAGATCCCACGCTTCTCCCATGAGACGCGAGTAGACGACGCCGAGATCGTCGTGGAGCGTGCGAACGTCGCTGTAGCCCTTCTCTTTGTAATTCGCGTCGGCCTCGACCGACTTGAGCTCGGCAGTGACGGTGTCGAGCTGCGTGGCGTCGAAACCTTCCGGCGCTCCGGAAGAGACGCGCGCGCCGTTGGCGTAGAAAGCAATGGCCGCGCTGGTGCGCCGGGAAAGCTCGCGCGCGAACGTGTCGTCGAGGATCCGCACCCCGACGATGGCGCCGGCCGGCATTTGCGAGACGTCGTGCTCGACCGGACGCGCCACCACGCGGTAGATGCGGCCCCCCAGCACCCATGTGTCGTCGCGCACCCAGCCATGCAGCGCGTCGGCAACGACGGGAAAGCCGCCCAGCTCGAAGCCTTCGATGCTGCTCGACTGATCGAAGCCGACCTCACCGACGACGCGTCCGCTCTGATCGAGTGCGAAGAGGGCGTCGAACTTCTGGTCGGCGGGAGCGTTGTTGAAGTGCTTGCGCAGCGCGGCGCGCACTTTCTCTTTCGAGTCGTTCGGAATCTTGTCGACGGACGCGCTGGCCTTCGCCAAGTGCGTGCGAATGTCGTCGTCGAGCACGGGAACGATGAGCGCGCTCGCCCGGCGGCGCGCGTCGTCGCGCAGAAACGACCCCACCACCTGGCTGTCGGCAGCGAGCGCCTCGCCCATCGCGCGCACGCTGGCGCGGTCATACATGCTGGTCGAGAGAAACAGCGCGAACAGCACTGCACCGAGAGCCACGGCCAATACGACGTACCAAAAACGAGACAGGAGCATGGCCTAGTCCCTTTCCCCCGCGTCGACTCTGACGCCGTCGGCGACCGCAATGGAGACATCGAGGGGCGCGAAGGCGACGGCGACCGACTTCGGCGTCCCCACGGGTGTGCCCGAGAAAAAAGCCTTCAGCGTGTACTCGCCCGGCGCCAGCTGGGGGATGGAGAACGCACCCTGAGGGGAAGGGTAAGCGATGGCGGCGACGTTCGGTTCGACGACGACCCAAGTGCGAATACTGGGCGACAGCTCGTCTCTCACTTCGTAGCGGCCCGGCCCCGGCGCCGTCCAGTCGCGCGCTGCCCCTTGTCCCATTTCGCCGGCGGGGAATGTCGTTTGGTTCACGCCGTAAAGTCGATGTGCGTAAGGATCGCGGTTTTCGAAATGCAGCCGCGTCCCCGGCGCGACCACGACGGTGACGGGCGTGGTGCGCCCGCCGCCCACTGTGATGAGCAACGGCATGGAGGGCGGTTGCTGTGGCGATCCAGCGAGCGCGGCGACGCACACCTCTTTGGGGGCATACGCGAACAGATTCCGGAATTCCGCGCGCACCGTGGGCGATGGCTCGCGCCAGGAGAAGCGGTGTGAGTTGACGTCTTTGGCTTCGGCCCACACGGGGTTCAGCAGCTTTTCGAGACCGACCAGCTTGCCTTTCACTTGCGCAGCGAGGGCTATCCCCGGCAGAGCCAACCCGATCGTGAGAAGTGCGAGGTTTCGAATCTTGCGATGATGAGGAAAATGGGCGTGATCGGCCATTGGAATGACCGTACACGCCCGAATGGGCACGTGTAAATCGCGGTCTTCGCGATGGGCTCGCCCTCGCACCGACACGCGCACGCCGGCAAGCCGTGCCCGTTCCGCCGACCGATTCAGCGCTGAGCGCCGGAAGGGGGCGCTCCCAGCCCCATGGCCCGAGCGACGCCGTTTCGATAAGCGAGCCAACCGCGGTGCGCTTCGGCGATCGCTTCCACGACCGCGTCCTGACTCGCACCGTCGGGGACGTGGCGAAGCACGGTGTCCCACGCGTCGCGCCGGTGGTCGCCTTCGACCGCCTGATGTGCGCGCGTCAGGCGCATGGCTTCGGGTGGGCACCCATAAAAACGCACCATGGGGTGACGAAGGACCATGTCGTCCACCGGTTCCACGCGCCGAGCCCCATCGAACTCGCGCCTTTCGTGCACACTTCCTTCTACGAAGATCGTCACCACCGCCGCACCGACGAACCACGGGGGCGAACCGCTGTAGCGGTCGAGCAACGCTCGGTAATGGAGCGCCTCTGGCTCGAGCGCGCCCGCGGCCACCTCGTCGCGCGCGATTCCGATGCCGTCGATCATCTGCAGAAAAAGCTCGGGATGCGAGACACCGAAGGAGTAGTGCCCTGTCTCTTCCTCGTCGATGTTGCGGGCCAGCGGGCCGCGCGCTTCGGGGGGTGGGCCCTGACCGAGCACGCGCGCCAAGAGCACGGGGAAATCACGCACGTAGGTGAGAAACTCGTGGCGGAAATGGATGGCGAGCTGCGCTTTGGTGAGCCCGGGGCGCGTGAAGCTCGGCCAGGCCCAGTGATCCTTCTGGTCCATGATGGAGAGGATCCGCTCGCGGAGATCGGTATCCATCAGCCCCCTCTTTCTAGGCCCATCGCGCGCGACATTGGCGAAGGGCCATCATGGTCGCGCTACGGCGCCTTTCGCTTCTCGATCGGAACGTAGGTCTGCTCGGTGGGGCCGGTGTAGATCTGGCGAGGCCGACCGATCTTCGATGCAGTTTCCGTCATCTCTTTCCAATGCGCGATCCATCCGGGGAGGCGGCCGAGGGCAAACATCACCGTGAACATATTGGTGGGGATGTGGAGCGCGCGGTAGATGATGCCGCTGTAAAAGTCGACGTTGGGGTAGAGCTTACGCTCGATGAAATAGGGGTCGGAGAGCGCCGCCTCTTCGAGCTGCAACGCGATATCGAGAAGGGGATCGCGCACACCGAGGCGCGCCAGGGTGCGGTCGCATGCGGCTTTGATGATCTTGGCGCGCGGGTCGTAGTTCTTGTAGACGCGATGACCGAATCCCATCAGGCGAAACTGCGAATTCTTGTCTTTGGCGAGGGAAACGAACTTTTTCACGTCCCCACCGTCGGCCTTGATCTGCTCGAGCATCTCGACGACTTCTTGATTGGCGCCGCCGTGGAGCGGACCCCAGAGCGCACAGATGCCAGCCGCGATGGAGGCAAAGAGGTTCGCCTGCGACGACCCAACCAGGCGCACGGTCGACGTGCTGCAGTTCTGCTCGTGGTCGGCGTGCAGAATGAGAAGCAAATTCAGCGTGCGCACCGCCTCCTCGTCGAT
>DATHEQ010000060.1:0-9692 GCA_035318505.1 Polyangiaceae bacterium
TCGAGCCCGTCGTCGTCAAACTTCGCGCGGCCGGCGTGCAGATCTCGCGCGAAGGGGACGGCGTGCGCGTCGTGGCCGAGCGCCGCCCCCGCGCCGTCAACATCACGACCGCGCCGCATCCGGGTTTTCCCACCGACATGCAAGCTCAGCTCATGGTGTTGATGTGCATCGCCTCCGGGGAAGCGGTCATCACCGAGACCATCTTCGAGAACCGCTTCATGCACGTGCCCGAGTTGACGCGCATGGGCGCGGACATCGCCGTGCGCGGGAACACCGCGATCGTCAACGGCGTCCCCAAGTTGTCGGGAGCCAGCGTCATGGCGACCGATCTGCGCGCCAGCGCGTCCCTCGTCATCGCCGGCCTCGTCGCCGAGGCCGACGAAACCGAGCTTCGGCGGGTGTACCACTTGGACCGCGGGTACGAACGGATCGAGCAAAAATTGGCGGGGCTCGGCGCGGACGTGGTGCGCGTCAAGGGGACGGGCTAGCCAGGCGACTTCATGGCGTCCAATGCACGGCGACGCCCATCTCGGCGAGATAGTGGAATGCTGGCCGCTCGATATCTCCGTCGAAACTGCCTCGCCCTGCGATACTGCCGGACGCATGTTGGAATTGTCGAAACGAGTGGGCTTCGACGCCTTCGGCGTAGCTGCCCGCCGGTACCGCTACGCCGGACTGCAAGTCGAGAATGAAGCCGCGTTGCTCGTTGACCGGTTCGACGTAGGACGTGCCTTCTCGAGGCTCGCTCTTCTCGGCGCGCGCCTTGGGGGCGACGGTCGGCACCCGCGAAGGCGGGGACTCGAGCGCCGTGCTGGCGTCGGGCGCGTCGGGTTGAGCCCTGGCCGGGATCGCGGCCAGTGACGTAACGAAGCTGAGAAATACCGAAACGAGCCTGGGTCGCATGAATGCCTCCGAGGGTTGAACCGCTGACCTAAAAGCCACGCGTTTCCCATCGGACCGGCCGCCCGAGAGTTGCGTCTGTTTCGAGGGGGGGGGCGCGTCGCCGTGCCTTGCAAGCCGCCCACCATCGAGCCGCGGTGCTACACCTGCCGCCATGAAACGCTCGCCGCTCACCATCGCCGTCCCCAAGGGTCGCGTGCAAAAGGCGCTCTCCGCGCTCTTCGCCAAGGCGGGTCTCGACGCGGGGGCGCTCGATGGCGACGATCGGCGTCTGGTACGCGACAGCGCCGATGGCAAGATGCGCTTTCTGCTGCTGAAGCCCGATGACGTTCCCACTTACGTCGAGTTCGGCGCGGCGGACATCGGCGTGTCGGGGCGCGACGTCCTTCTCGAGCGTCGCTACGATCTCTATCAGCCGCTCGATTTGGGCATCGGCAGGTGCCGCATGGTCGTGGCCGCGCCGCTCGATCGCACCGCGTTCCCCGACGTTCCGCGGGTAGCCACCAAATATCCGCGCATCACTGCCGAGCACTTCGCGGCGCGCGGCCGCCAGATCGAAGTCATCTTCGTGCAAGGCTCCGTCGAGCTCGCGCCGCTCGTCGGCCTCGCCGACCTCATCGTCGACGTGGTCGAAACGGGCTCCACGCTGCGCGAAAACCATCTCGGCGTGATCGAGGAAGTGGCCAAGATCTCGAGCGTCCTCGTCGCCAATCGGTCGGCGTACAAGCTTCGCTCCAGCGAGATCGCGCCGATCCTCGACGCGCTCGCGACGGCCGCGCAGGCGACCCAAGCGGCGGCGGGTACTTAGGGCTTCGGCGTAATGTCTGGCTTCGGCGTCGCGTCGGCTTTGGGCGTCGCGTCAGGCTTCGGCCAGTGCTCGCGCCCCACTTTGGTGTGGGAGGGGCCCGGAGGGTACGCTGGTTCCTGCAGGGGCGCGCGATTGGCCGGCTCGACTTCGGGCGCGCCGGCAAAGCTCGGCGGCGAAGGGCTTCCGTCGTGCGCCTCGCGGCAGCAGCGGAAGGCGATGAAGTAATAGGTGAAGTCCGGCGGATGGCTCGTCGTCATGGGGCGGCACGCGTTGCGCACGTGTCCCCACGCGCCTCCCTTCAACCCTGCCCATTCGGATTTGTCGTCGATCCGCTGATCGACGGTCACCCACTCGTCGAAGTTGCCCGTCAGATCGCGCACGCCGAATCCGCTCACGCATCCCTCGAGCGCACCCGATGGCGCGCTTTGATCGAGGCGAGAAAGCTCGATCAGGCGGGTCTGCGGGTCCTTCGCATAGACGTCGGCGAGGCTCGGCTGGATCCAGCTATTGTCGATGTTGCATTTGGTGTTGTCGCGCGCGTACCCGTAAGGAAAGGGCAGCTTGTCCGGTCCCTCGCACGCGCTCACCCACTCGCTCTCGTAACAGAGGCGCTTACCGAGTGAGCCGCACGTGGCCTGCGCGTCGTACCAGGAGACCATCCACGTCGGGTGTCCCCCTCTTTGATTGGGGTATTCGTATTCGTCGATGCAAAATCGGCGGTGCTCTTCGCGGGCGAGACACTTCTGTCGCGTCGCGAAGCGGTGACAGATGGTGATCTTGTTTTGCGGACTCCACTCCTCCTCGATGCAGGTGCGCTGCACGTTCGGGCAGTAATCCGTGTCGACGAGCTTCATGTCCTTCGGGCAAACGTCGC
Source organism: Polyangiaceae bacterium (assembly GCA_035318505.1). Classification (GTDB taxonomy): domain Bacteria; phylum Myxococcota_A; class Polyangia; order Polyangiales; family Polyangiaceae; genus DASWDH01. The sequence goes on from DATHEQ010000060.1 coordinate 2,583, forward strand.
TCGACCCGTCGGCGCCGACAGACTCGCCGTCACCGGAAAAACCTGGTGCGTGAGAATTCACGTCACCGGCGGCTGGTTGCGCGGAAGAACCTGCGATCTGTGAACAGAGCAGCTCACCGCTTGCATTGCTCGAGGCGAGCGCGCCATTCGCGCACGTTTTGCTATCGGGCGCGTTGGCCGTCCGGCCGATGGGTTTGGCGTCGCCACACGCCGCGATGGCGAGCGCGAACCACAGCGGTGAGGTCTCGGCGCGTCGCACAGCGGCGAACATGGGTGGCCGCCATTATAGAGGTATCGCGGCGCTCGGCGCTGTCGAAGACGTCGTCGGTCGAACACGCTGATGATCAGCGCTCCGCGCGCGCTGGATTCTGACCCGACGCCGAATCGAGCCCCGCGAGTGTCGGCGCGACCGGCTGGTCGACGGCCGGTCGATCGAGCACGACGCTCGGTCGGAGCCGACGCAGCATTTTTCGCCCGATTCCCTTGACCCGCAGGAGATCCTCGACAGCGCGGAACTTGGTCAGGCGCTGGCGCAAGGCGAGGATGGCGCGGGCGCGCGAGGGGCCGATGCCCGGCAGTTTCGTGAGCTCGGCCTCCGTTGCCGCGTTGAGAATGACGCGCCCGTCCGCGAGCAGGCCCGCGCCCGCGGGCGGTTCGGGTTCGGGTGAAGCGGCGACGGGGACGGGTGTCGGTTCGACATTCCCCGCATCGCTCGCGGTTGGAATGGCAGGTAAACCGACCATGAAGGCCGCGGCGACGACCGCCGGCGTCGCGCTCGGTGCCGCCTCGAACGCGGGCGGGGGACCGTGAGCGCCCGCTTTGAGGCCGATGACGGCAAGCACCAGGGCGGCGCCCGCCGCGGCCGCCGCTTTGGCCGCGATGGGGAGCCAGATAGAGAGGTGAGGGGCCGTTGAACGGCCCCTCGATGGTGGCAAGAGGGCAAGACCGCCCTCCAGAGCGCGAGGCGAAGCCTCGCGCGGATCGCTTTGCACGCTCATGACGATTTTGGCTCAGAGCGCCTGATCGGACGCTGCATTGCCGCCGAGGCCGCGTTGTGTGCGCGGGGGAACGCCGTTCATCTCGTCGGCCTCTTCGCGCGGCTCGTAGTCGCGGATCTGCAGCGTGCCGCTCGTGGGAAGTGCGTCGAGCTTCACGTTGATGGAGCCGTCTTTGTTGGTGAAAGCGACCCCGATGCGATTCCAGTACGTCTTGTCGTTGCGCTCGGTGATGACGTACGCGACTTTGAATTTGGTCTGTTCCATGGTTTCTCTCCGTTTTGGCACCGCCGCGGAGGCGCAACGCGCGCCGCCCGGAGGCTACCCTTTCGGATTCCTCGTAGAGCGAGCGGCGTGCCGGGCGCGTTCTCAACGAGATCGCTGACTTGAGAGCGCGTCGGTGTGGCGGCCGCCGTTTTCGCCGGGCGGGACAGCGCGCTGCGCGTCGAGCTCGTCGCACCCACACCGCCCCGCAATGGGTACGAAGGCGCAAAACCCATGGAACGGAGGGAGGTTTGCCCGGCTCGGGCCGGTATGTTAGTTCGGACTTCCGGGGCGGCGTCGTCCGCACTGCAGTGAGGTGATCATGTCGGCTGATCGTATGGATCCCACCCTTTCGCGTCGCAGGTTCCTAGGAAACGCCGCCGCCCTCGCCGGAGCCGCCGCCGGCGCGTCCACGCTCGGTGAGAGGACGGCCTTCGCGGGCGCGCCTGCCAGCCTTGCCGCGTCGCCGCCAGCGGGATTCGTCCCGCTCTCCGAGCCCGGCAAGATCATCAAGGTGTCCAAATCCGACACGCTCATGCCGAACGGTCTCTTTCCGAAAGCGGACGTTGCGCAGACGATGCTCGAACGCGTGATGACGGAGCTCACCGGCGAGACCGACATCAACAAGGCGATGGCGCGCTTCATCAGCAAAGACGACAAGGTCGCCATCAAGATGAACGGCATTGCTGGTCAGACCGGCGCCACCATGGCCACCAACAAAGAGATCGTTCTGCCGATCGTGGCCGCGGTGCTTGCGGTGGGCGTCCCCGCGGCGAACATCGTCGTTTACGAGCAGTACAACTCCTTTTTCAACGGCACGCGCGTCAACGCCAAGAACCTTCCCCCGGGCGTGCAGACCGCGATCCACGCCAACAAGGACGCGACGATGGCCGAGATCAGGGTGCTCGGGATCCGCACCAAGTTCGTGCGTCCCCTCACCGAGGCGACAGCCGTCATCAACGTGGCGCTCATCAAGGACCACTCCATCTGCGGCTACACGGGTTGTCTCAAGAACATGACCCACGGCAGCACCATCAATCCGCACGACTTCCACGCCCACAACGCGAGTCCGCAGATCGCGGCGCTCTATGCGCAGGACGTCATGAAGAGCCGCGTTCGCCTGCACATCACCGACGGCTTCAAGCTCATCTACGATCAGGGGCCACTCGACAAAAATCCCGAACGACGCGTCCCGCACGACGCCGTCTATGCGACGACCGATCCGGTTGCCATGGACGTCATCGGTTGGGGCGAGGTCGAGAAATGGCGCAAGAACAAGGGTCTACCGAGCCTTGCCAAGGCGGGCCGCGAGCCGACGTACATCCGCGTGGCGGGGGAGCTCGGGCTTGGCGTGGCTGACAAAGAGCAAATCCGCATGCGTGAGGTTACACTCTAGGACGCTGCGCGCTCGTCTCCTTGCCTTCGTCCCTCTCGTCTCATTGACCGGCTGCCATTCGGTCGCTCCGCGGCAGCCGGCCGGGGTACCGCCCACCTCAACCTCCGTCAACCGCGAACAGCCCGGCGGTGACGCCAATGATCCGCATCAGGCGGCCTTGCGCCGGCTCATCGAAGAACCTTGGGGGTGGCGCAACGACAAGCAAGATGCGCTGCACGTTCCGTTGCCTGACTGGGGCAATTGGCGGCGCATTCGCTACTACGGCGTGCCGAGCTTCGTCGGATTCCGCTACGGCGACGATCACCACGCCGTCATCGCCATCTGGGTGCGCGAAGTCGATGAAGGCACGACCCTCGCACAGTGTCTCGATGATCATGAGAAGTGGGGTGAGCCGCTCGCACAAACGTTCGGCGTGCGCGTCGAGCCCGGTCCCGTCGTGCGATCGCCCTGGAGTCCGCTACCGGGCCCCAAGCCAGAAGGACCGCTCGAAATCCTCACCCGCTCGCTCGACGCCGAGATGGACACCATCTTCGCGCGCGGCACCTACTTCGCCGCGTACACCGCGTACGCCATGTGGCCGAAGACCTGCACCATCTTCGGGTTTGCCGTCGCAGTTCGTGGGCAGCCCGAGCTCGCCCAGAAGGTCCGCGAGCGCTACGTGACTGACGGTTTCTGGCGCCTCGAGCGCCACACGGCGACCGTCCCCGAGCACTGAACCGCGCGCCCACATTTCGATACGACGCCCGGAACGGTCGGTGCGTTCGGTCCGACGCCAAGCGTGACTGTCAAAAGATAGAGTCGGGAAGGCTTTCAGAGTTACTCTTCGGGAATGTCGAGCGGTGAGATGCCGAAGCCGCGACCACGGGAGGGGCCGCCCCTCGGGGAGCCCGTGCGCTTCGGTACGTACCTCCTTCTCAAACGGATCGCCGTGGGGGGTATGTCAGAGGTGTACTTGGCGCGCTCCACGCAAAGCGCAGCGCCCATCGGCGAGCTCGTCATCAAACGCTTGCTGCCATCGGTCCTCGACGACCCGCGCAGCCGCAAGACGTTTCAAATGGAGGCGAACCTCCACACCGCCGCGCGTCACCCCAACGTCGTCGAGATGTACGAGTCGGGCGAAGTCGAAGGCGAACCCTACCTCGCCATGGAATACGTGCCCGGGGTCGACGCCTTTCGCTTGATGCGGCGGACCCAGAGCGAGACGACACGCATTCCGCCGGGCGTCGGCATCTACATCGCCCGCGAGCTCTGCAAGGCGCTCGCTTGCGTGCACGCTCTCGTCGACGAGGATGCCAATCCGCTCGGAATCGTGCACCGCGACGTGACCCCTTCCAACATCTACCTGTCGGAAACGGGCGAAGTGAAGCTCGGGGATTTCGGCATCGCCCGATCGTTCGCGGAAAAACCGCGCGCCCAGGGCACGCATGTGCTGAAGGGCAAGTACGGTTACCTCGCTCCCGAGCAAGTCTCGGGCGAGCCGTTCGACCATCGCGCCGACCTCTTCTCGCTCGCCGTCGTGCTCGCCGAGATGATGATCGGGCAGGCGCTCTTCCCCGGCGCCGGGCAGCTGGCCGTGCTTCTCGCCATCCGTGATTGCCGCATCGATCCGCTGAGGGCGTCGATGGGTCTTCTACCGAAGGGCCTCTTTCCCGTTCTGGAGAAGGCGCTCGCCAAGGCGCCTGACGATCGCTTCTCGTCGGCTTCGGAGTTCTACGACGCGCTCGCGCCGTACGAGACGCCTGATCAGGGCACCATCGCCGGCGAGCTGGCGACGCTCGTCAAGTGGGCCGGCGACGCATCGACGTTGGCCAAGCGCATCGAGGGAGCGCTGCGCGAGTCGACGAAAATGTCCGTTCCGCGCCCGGGCAGCGGAACCATGGGGACACCGGCGCCGCGCCCCGTCGAACGTCTCACCGCACCGCCCCCGGCGATGGCGACGGTGCGAACGCAGGATGGCCGCGTCTTGAACGACATTTCGTTCGCCAAGCTCGTCGAGTTCACCGTGACCGGTGAGCTGGGCGCACAAGACGAAGTGGCCATGGCCGGCCAAAATTTTCAAAGACTCGAAACGATCGATGTTCTCGCGCGCCATCTGCCCCCTTCTACGGCGACGACGAGTCGGCTCGATGGCCCAGGAGTTCCCGACTACGCAGCCGAGCTCGGGAGCACCAGCATGCTCGACGTTCTGACCTGGCTGCTCATCCGTCGGGAAACGGGAGCGCTCTTTGCCGATCGTCCGTCGATCCCGACGCGCCGCCCGATTCCTCTGGGCGCCACGGTGGCCACCTCGATGCGCGAGTCCGGATTCGGGCCGGTACGAAAAGAGCTCTACTTCGAAAACGGGCGACTCGTCTTGGTCGCCTCCACCGAGCCGAGCGAACTGCTCGGCGAGCACCTCGTGCGTCGGGGCGCCATCCAACGTTCCGAGCTCGAAGCGGCGCTGCTCGAGCTTCCTCGCTACGACGGCAGGCTCGGTGACACGCTCATCGGTCTCGGGCTCGTCGATGCCGTGGAAGTGTTTCGCGCCATCGAGAGCCAAGGGCGCGCCCGCGTCGCGGCCATTTTCCGCTGGTCGGTAGGGCGCGTCAGTTTTTACCGCGGCGTCAAACCGCACCGCGTCGACTTCCGCCTCGATCTCGACATTCCCGAGCTCATGCTGGCAGGCCTCGAAGAGTCGGTTCCCAATCCCGCGATGATTGATCGCCATCGCGGCGAAATGGAAACCATGTTGAACCCCGTGCGGCCGCCGCCGCACTACGCGATGTCCGTGGCGTGGCCGCCGTCGGTATTGCTGCTCATGGGAACGCTCGGCGCCGGCCGCAAACTGGGGGACATCCTCGCCACGCTCAAAGCAACGCGCAACATGGGCTCACCGGAAGTGCTACGCGCGATCGAGATCACCATCGCCGGCGGTTTGGTGCGCCGGGCGACGCGCTGATCGCGAGAAGTTCACCGTGTGTCCGGTGCCGGAGGCCCGGGGGGGGGGGGCCCCATTCCGGCCCGCGAAGCGAAGCGCAGTGCCTTGCTCCGGCGGGCGCGGGGGCAGCGCCCCCGCACGGTGGCAAGATCAAGCCTTGGAGGCGTAGCCTCTCAAGGCTTGATCGGCGTGAATGGCAGCATCGACTTCAAGTCTTGATCGTTGAACCGGAGCTGCAGTCCCACGAAAAAGTCGCGGCGATCGCCGTTGAATACTTCATCGACGCCGGCGAGCATCCACAGGTGGTGCAGAAATTCGTAACCGAGCCCGATGCGCCAGCGCGGTTGTAGCGTTTCGCCGAAGCCGAAGAGGTCCTGTCTGATTTCGAATCTGTCGCGCAGCAGATGCGTGTCGAGCCCGATGCCGCCGGTGGACTCGAGAATGCCGAATCGTCCCGTGAAAGGGCCAATGCGTTTGGCGAACATGAGCGAAAAGCGAAACGCGTTGCTCGTGGTGGTTTTGACGTCGCGGTAATGCGAAGGCCGCGTGGGGTCGGTGGTGTCGACGTCCGTCTGCTCGACCGTGGTACGGCCGCGCGGATCGTTGATGATCTCGATGAGGTAATACTTGTCCTCGGCGGGCTGGAGGCGCAGCTCGACGTAGCTCTTGATGGTATTGGAGACGAAGTTGTAGTCGGCGCGAAGTCCGACGATCGTTTGCAGGCGCGTAATGCCGCCCACGAAGTCGCCGACGCCCTCGACGACCCCTTGCACTTCGTTGATGAGGGTCTCGTCCTTGGTCAGACGCCCCACGGTGCCCTCGCCCTTGTCGATGCGCGCGGAAACCGAATCGATGTGTTGGAGCGCGCTCTCCAGCGATTGGCTGGCGCGGTTCACGCGTTCGACCGTCGCGCGAACCTGCCCCAGCGAACCTTTGACGTCGCCCTCGTTTTCGGCAAGGAGCTGGCGCACGTCGCCCGTGATCGTCTTCACATTGTCGAGGATCTGCCGCAACTCGGGCGCGCTTTTGGTGGTGATGTCCTCGACGTTGAGCAGGGTGTGGCGAATCGTCTCGCGGTTCTCGCGCACCGTCTGGTTGAGCGCCTCGGTCACCGATGCCAGGTTCTTCAGCGTGTTGCGCATCTCCGCCTGACCCTCGGGCGATCCGATGGTCGAGGCGAGGTTCTCGCTGACGAGCTTCACCCGATCGGCGATACGCGCCAGGTCGGCCATGATTTGATCGGTGGAAGTCGCCTCGGTGACGTTTTTGATCTCGTCGCCGTTCTTGAGGTCAGGACGCCCTTCGGTGCCCGGGGTGAGGGAGAGAAAATACTCGCCGAGGATCCCGGAGCTGCGCCGGCCGATGGTGGCGTCTTCGTGCAGTGCGACGTCCGGCGACATGCGTACGTCGATGCGCGCCATCCCGCGGTCGAGCCGGATCGACTCGATGGTGCCCACCGGGATGCCGGCCATCATCACGCGCGATTGGGGAGCAAGCCCCGTCGCTTCTTTGAACTCTGCGAACACCGTGTAGCCGCC
>DATHEQ010000061.1:0-24718 GCA_035318505.1 Polyangiaceae bacterium
GCTGCAACGACCTTTCGGGAATTCTTGGCGGCTCGCCCGTTGCTTGCGGTCCAGACGCCGCTCCGCCGCCGACGCGCGACAGCGGTTCTGACGCGACTCCTCCTCCCGGCGATTCAGGTCCAGGGACGGATGGCGGCGGCACGGATAGCGGCGGAGCAAATGACTCCGGCAACGCCGACGCCCCCTCCTCCGACGGCGGACGATCCGACGGCGGAGCCGACGCGTCATCCGACCGCTCGGGATGAGCGAAGATCACGTCGGCGAAGAAGCTGTGGGCACGAACAAGAGGACGGCGTGAAGGAACGGGGGCGCGTCACGAAGCGGCCCCCGTGACGACACGTCTCGCCACCGCGCGAGAGGCGTGATACGTCTTTTCGGTCATCCTCCCCGCGAGATCTCGTGCCCCTGCGCGCGATTCATAATCGGTCCCTTGCCGATCAAGTCTTCGAGCAACTCGCCCGCGAGATCGTGATCGGCCGGTACCCCCCGGCTTCGAGCCTTCCCGCCGAGCGAATGCTGGCGACGGTATTCGGCGTCAATCGTCACGTCGTGCGCGAAGGTTTGAAGCGGCTCGAACAGATCGGCCTCCTCAAGGTCTCGCAAGGGGGGGGAACGAAGGTGCTCGATTTCAAGCGCCACGCCGGTCTCGACCTCTTGGCGCTCATGGCGGAGCACGCCACGGGCGGCCGTGACGTGGCGGCCGTTTGGGTCGCGGTCCTCGAGATGCGCGCGGCGATCGCCGCCGACATCGCGCGCCTCTGCGCCGAGCGCGCACCGGCCAGCCTCAAAGAGGAGCTTCTGGCGATCACCGGCGAGATGCGCAACGCCGTGGAAGTCGCACAACTGCACCGTCTCGAAGTGCGCTTTTGGGATCGCGTGGTGGAGGGGGCCCAAAACCTCGCCTATCGCCTCGCCTTCAACACCCTCATCAAGAGCGCCCAAGTGATGGGGTCAACGGCCGATGAATGGGCAGCGCGCGAACTTCGCGCCAACGACTATCGGTCGTCGATAGCGAAAGCGATCGCCGAGGGCGACGCTCCGCGCGCAGAAGCCGAGACGCGCGCCGCGATGCGCAAAGCCGTCGAGATCCTGGCGAGCAGCGTGCCAAAGCCCGTCGATGTCGAGCCCCCGCCGCCTCCAATTGCCACGAAGCGAACGCGCCGGCCGCGCAAAGCCACGTAGCGCGCGACCGCCGCCGGTCGTCATGGCGAGGTAACCGTCCGACTTCGCGGCGTTCCGCGCCCAACGACGAGCGGCCTTCGCGCGGTTGCGTAGCCGCTCACCTCCGTTCGGACCTGACCGCATGGCTCGGCATTGCCTTGCACGCCTCGGTATGCTCTGCTAATGGTCCAACCAGTTGCTGAAACGACTACAGCTCCGGTTACTTAGCCGATACCGGCCGCTCGCGAATGCGCCAGATGGTGGGCGCGAGCGATCGCAAAGTGAGGAACTCATGCGCGCTGGGGTCACACGCAGCTACCTTTCGTTCGGAATCGTCATTCTCGCACTCCACGGCTGCTCGGCCGGCGAGCCGCTGGCGCGTCCCGGTTTCGGTGGCCGCAGCGGCGGCATCGGTGGAAGCGACATCACCGGAGGCACCGGTAACGCGGGCGGGACCGGCAGCACCGGCAGCACGGGGAGCACCGGTGGAACCGGGAGCACCGGCGGTACGGGATGGGGCGGCAATGGCGGCGGGGTCGCGCCCGACGCCACGACCGGCACGGACACGCCGGCCCTCGCTTGCCGAGCGAAGGCGATCACGGACGCACGCTGCGCTGGCAACTGCCACACCTCGCCGCCGCGCTTTGGCGCGCCGATGTCACTCGCCTCTTTCTCGGACTTCCAGCGCGCGGCGCAGGATCCGTCGCGCAAGGTCTATCAAGCAGCCGCGGATCGCATCCATCGCACGGGCACGGGCCGCATGCCGGAAACCGAGACGCTCAGCGCGATCGAGCTGAGCACGCTCGATGCCTGGTTTTCCGCCGGCGCGAGCGCCGCCGAAAGCTGCGCAACCACACCCCCTCCCCCCGATGGTGGACCGCGCTACGACGCGGGCTTGCCCGACGCGCCGACCGACGAGGGGACGGAGTGCGTCGAGCTGCGCGCTCACGCCGAGCAGGTGCCTGCCGACCGTTCTCCCTTCGATACGAACAAGATCTTCCTGCCGGGCGTCGAGTTTTACGCCTGTTTCAACTTCGCCTCCCCCTGGCAAACGCCGGTGCAGGGTCTGCAGTTCTCGAGCATCATCGACAACGCCGAGACGTTGCACCATTGGCTGCTCTACCAAAGCCCGCTCGGAACCGCGGATGGGACGTACTCGTATTGCGACGGGCAGCACCCCGGACAGGCGCTCATCACGGGATGGGCGCCCGGCAACGACGGTTTGCGGCTGCCGCCCGACGTCGGTCTCGAGCTCCCTCCGCCAACCGGCTCGTACGTGCTCGAGATTCATTACAGCAACCCCTCCTTGAAACCGTTTCAAGACCGCAGCGGCGTTCGCATCTGCGCCACCACCAAGTTTCGTCCCAAAACCGCATCCATCACCTGGGCGGGCACCGAGAAGATCATGGTTCCCCCGCGCGCCATGGGAACCGCGAGCGGCAAATGTGATCCCGGCCGCAAAGGGATGGGGCCTACGGAATCGATTCGAATCTTCAATGCGTGGCCGCATATGCACAAGACGGGGACGCGCATGTCGACGGTGATCAATCGCGTCGGGGGTCAACAGGAAGTCCTGCTCGACAAGCCTTTCAGCTTCGCGAGCCAGGTTGGTTACGACGTAGGGGTCGATATCAATCCGGGCGATACGCTCTTCACCACCTGTTATTTCGACAATCCGACGGTTGGCCCCATCGGCTTCGGACCGAGCACGACGCAGGAGATGTGTTACGACTTTCTCTACGCGTATCCGGCCCACGCGCTCGATCATCCGCCGCTCGGCGGCATCATCACGAGCGCGGCCGCGAACCTGTGTACCGACAACTGAGCGTCGGCGCCGTGATCCCGGTTCTGGGATGACGACGATTTCCTATTGGCAAAGAGGACGGCGATGAAAAAAAGTTCGGGCGCGATTTCGTTGCTGCTACCTCTCGGCTGCCTGGTCATTGCCGCGGCATGCTCGACCGACGACACTCGCCCGCGCCCCGGCGGTGACAAAGGCGGAGCCGGCGGCGCCGCGGGCGTCGGAGCCGGCGCCGGCAGCGGCGCCACGGGCGGCAGCGGAACGAGCACGGGCACGGGCGGGATCGGACCGATACCGCCGGGGGGCAGCGGCGGCGGCGGGCAAGCCGGAACCAGCTCCAATGATGCGGGGCCGACGATGCCGCCGCCCACGGTCATCGATCGCACGGGAGGCAAAGTTCCCCCCGACGTCGTCACCAAGATCACGACCGGCGGCCCCAACACGAGTGGGATGGCATTTCTCTATCCGTACGACCGCACCGTCTTTCCCGGCGGCATTCTGCCTCCGCTCGTCCAGTGGAAGCCCGCCCCCGGCACGATCGACGTCCTTTACATCCACATCGCGTCCAAGCGCTTCGACTACAAGGAGATCTTCACGGCGCTACCCAATGCGCAGCTCGATCTACCGCGCGACGCATGGGAAGCCGCGGCGACCGAAAGCCAAGGGTCGCCCGATCCGACGCTCGTCGAAGTGACGACGATGAGCAACGGCGTGGTGACTGGCCCCATCAAAGAGACCTGGATTTTCGCGCGCGGCCAATTGAAGAGCGCCATCTATTACAACACCTACAATTCCGCCAAGACGTTCCCCCCCAACGGCGCCGTCATGCGCATTCTTCCGCTCGCCAAAGAGCCGGAAGTCGTCAAATCGGTGGCCGGCGGGATCGTGCCACTCGGCCCGTGTTACTCGTGCCACTCGCTTTCCGCCAACGGACAGATGCTGGTCGCGCAGCGGCATCAGTACCCGGGGGGGCCTTATTCGAGCAACTCGTTCGATGTCGCGGCCAATCCCAACGCCGATCCGCCGCCCGTCGCCACGAGCGCCGTCGGCGACGAAGACTGGGGCTTCAGTGCGGTGTACCCCGATGGAACGAAAGTGCTCACCGCCGCGCAGCCGGCGGAAGCGGGCGGCTTTCTGGCGCCCTTTCCTTTCGCGCCTCTCAATAACCCGGGCATGCTCGGACCGCGCCAGTCCAAGCTGTTCAACACCCGAACAGGCGCCGCCATCCCCGTCACTGGCCTGGTTTCCAGCGCCAAGATGCCGAGCTTCTCCCCCGACGGCAAGAAGGTGGCTTTCAACGACCACGACGCGGGGCAAGGGCACTCGCTCGCCATCATGGATTTCGACAACGCTACCAATACGTTCTCGAACAAGGTCGAGATCTTCCGCGACGCGGCGCTCTTTCCGGGATGGCCGTTCTTCACGCCCGACGGCCTGGAGGTCGTCTTTGCGCTCGGAAACGGCTCGGACTACGCGACCATCCAAGACCCGCCCACCGGACTGCAGATCAACCGCAGCAACTTGATGATCGTCGACGTGAAGAACAAGAACGCCCGGCCGCTCGATCTCGCCAACGGCAAAGGGCTGCCGACACGCGACCTGGATCTCAATTACTACCCCACCGTCAGCCCGGTCGCCGCGGGCGGCTATTTCTGGGCCTTCTTCACGAGCCGACGAAGCTACGGCAATGTGATGACGCAGCTCGAAATCGATGCCGTCACCAAAAAGATCTGGGTGGTCGCCATCGACATCGAAGCGCCGAAGGGCGAGATCCCCGGACCGCTCATGGGCGACCCGAGCCACCCCGCCTTTTACCTTCCAGGCCAGGAGCTGCAATCGGGCAACATCCGCGCTTTTGCGACGCTCACGCCGTGCAAGAGCGACGGCACCACGTGCACGAGCGGGCTCGATTGCTGCGGGGGCTTCTGCACCGACGGAATGTGCAAGCCAACCCCTCCGCCGTGCTCCAAAGTCGAAGACAAATGCATGACGAGCGCCGATTGTTGCGAGACCATGCCGCCCCTCGTGTGCATCGGTGGGCGGTGCGCCGTGCCTCCCATCATCATCAAATAACGGCGTAGCTGCGGCTGGCCGCGAGGTCCTCGGGATCTCACTCGGCGGACGCGAGTCGATCTTCGGTCCGACGGCGCCGGGACGGCGAATGTCGTCGATAAGGCGCAAACTGAGCCATGCTGGAGCCAATGACAACGCGGCATCGCGACGCGTTCGAGCAACGAAACGCGTTGTCACCGGACGTGGCGTTCGCGGTGCGCATGGCCGACTGGCTCGATGACCGCTACCTCGATCCGATCGTCGGATTGATCCTACCGGGGGCCGGGGACCTCTTGTTCGCCGTGGTGGGGATGTACCCGGTGTGGATCGCCGTGCGGCGGCGGATGCCCGCGATTGTCCTTGCGCGCATGATCCGTAACCTTGCCATTGATTTGCTGCTGGGAGCGATCCCCGTTTTGGGGGACATTTTCGACTTTGTCTTCAAAGCGCATCGCCGTAATGCAAACCTTTTGCTCGAGCGTCACGTCTTGGGGCCGTCTCCATGGCGTGATTGGACAGCCGTGCTTGGCGCCGTGCTCGTGCTCGCCATCGCGCTTTCTCTTCCTATTGCGATCATTGCTCTCGCCATCGCTCGTTTCGGGTGACGTAGCGTAGCTCTTGCGTGAGTCACTATAATTGCTCGAAGGCGGGCGCGTAGGCGGTCCAGATCGCCCATGCAAGGCCGAGGACCGTCCACACGAGCGCCGCACCGAGCAGCCGGTTTCGCACGTTGACGCCGCGTCGCAACAGCCAAGCCGATGCGAAAAGCGCGGCCCCCACTACGCCAACGAAAGGCACGAGCGACGTCGTCAATGCGATCCGCGTCGAGGCGGGGAGCGCCGCTGAGCGGGCTCCGTCCGAGGGAGCGATCCCATACGTCGTCATGAGGTCGGGGCGCATCACGAGCCAGAAAAAGGCCAAGAGGACGAGAGCCAAGAGCTCGAGCAGTGTCAGCGTGAGGACGACGGCGTGCTTTCGCATAGCGAGGGCTGCGCGTTCGTACCACCGGACGAGAGGGGGAGCGCGAGGTTCGTGCTATGGCTAGTGCGATGCAACTCAAAGGCGCCGCCTTGCCTCGTCCCACTGCGGCGGCGGTCGATCGTGCGCGATCGATGCTCGAAAGGGCGCTCGGGCCATCCAAGGTGATGACGGCCCAAAAGCAATGCGAGCTGTATGCGAGCGACGAATCGGAGACGACCGGCGTCGTTCCAGACGCGGTCGTGCTCGCGGAGAACGCCGACGACATTGCACGAGCCTTGGAGGTTGCGGCCGCCGCCGAAGTGCCGGTCACACCGCGGCTCGCCGGATCGGGTCGCACCGGCGGCGCCGTCCCGCTGGCGGGAGGCATCGTGCTCGTCACCTTGGGGATGGCGAAGATCAAGGAGATCGACCGTGCCGAGGGCATTTGCGTCGTCGAGCCCGGCGTCATCACGGGCGATCTGCACGAGGCGGTCGAGCGTGAGGGCCTCTTTTACCCGCCCGATCCCAACTCGCTGAAGATGTGCGCGATCGGCGGGAACGTCGCCGAGAATGCGGGAGGGCCGCGGGCCTTCAAATACGGGGTGACGCGCGACTACGTACTCGGGCTCGAGGCCATCCTCATGGGAGGAACGCGCCTTCGCACGGGTCGTCGCACCGTCAAAGGGGTCACCGGTTACGATGTGACGGCACTCCTCACGGGAAGCGAGGGCACGCTCGCCGTGTTCAGCGAGGTGACGCTGCGCTTGCGACCGAAGCCACCGGAAGTGACGACGCTGATGGCGCTCTTCGAAAACGTGCGCGCCGCCGGGCAAGCCGTTTCCGCCATCGTGGCCGCCGGTCTCGTCCCGCGCTGCATCGAGCTGCTCGACAGCGCGACGCTCGCGGCCGTGCGTAGACGCGGCGTCGCCATCGACGAACGCGCGGGCGCCCTTCTGCTCATCGAGGTGGACGGCGATGCGCGCGCTTGCGAAGAGGAGGCGGAGCGCGTCGGCAACGTCTGCACCGCAGACGGCGCTCTCGAGGTACTGGTCGCACAAGACGCGGCGCAGCGCGACCGCTTGTGGACGGCCCGCCGCGAAATGTCTCCGGCCGTGCGCGCGCTCTCTCGCTTCAAGCTCTCCGAAGACATCGTCGTCCCGCGCCAGCGCATCGCCGATCTTTTGACGCAGGTCGAGCGCAACGCCGAGACGACGCGCATCCGCACGCTCACCTACGGACACGCGGGGGACGGTAACCTGCACGTGAATTTCCTGTGGGACGATCCCGCCGAAGAGCCCCGCGTCGAGCGCAGCATCGAGCAGCTCTTTCGCGACGTCATCGCCATGGGAGGCACCCTTTCCGGCGAGCACGGCATCGGCGTCATGAAGGCCCCTTACCTTCATCTCGAGCAGTCACCGGAGCTCATCGCCCTGCAGCTACGCTTGAAGAGCGCGTTCGACCCGAAGGGTTTGCTCAACCCCGGCAAGATCTTCCCCGCCACCGGCCATCGCGCGTGCTGATATGATCGTGCTCGGCGTAGACCCCGGCACGCGACATCTCGGTTGGGGGATCGTCAGGCGCGACGGCACGCGCTCCTCACACGTTGCCCACGGCGTCATCGATACCGATGTCACCGAAAGCATCGCCGTGCGCCTCTGCCAGATCGAGCGCGAGCTCTGCGAAGTGCTCGCCGCTTATCGGCCCACGACGTCGGCCGTCGAATCGCTCTTTTTTGCCAAGGATGCCACCGCCGCAGCCAAGCTCGGCCATGCGCGCGGTGTCGCGCTGCTCGTGCTCGCGCGGGGTGGGTTGCCCATCGCCGAGTACGAGCCGACGCGCGTCAAGAAAGCGATCGTCGGCCACGGCCACGCCGACAAGCGCCAGATCGCAATGATGATCGCCACCCTGCTGCGATTGCCGTCGCCGCCGCGCCCCGACGCTGCCGATGCGCTCGCCATCGCCCTCGCCCATGTGAACGCGTCGGGGGTCGAGGCCCACCTCGCCCGCGCCGCAGCACTGGCTTCCCGCCGGCGGTGATGGAAGACTTGAAGCTCTTGGCTCGATGAGCCGTCCAACCAGCAGCCGTTCGACGCGCGCCCCTGATTGCACTACCAAGGAATCTCATGCGTAACCGCGCTTTTGCCGCCACCCTGCTCATCTGCGCTGCAGCGATGAGTCCGCCCGTTGCGTCGTTCCTCTCCTCTGCGGTATCGGCCGCACCCGCCGCACCCGCCGCACCCACGGCCGAGTCGATCGCCGCCCGCGTGCAGGCTTTCTACGACCAGACCAAGACGTTCCAGGCCGCGTTCAAGCAAGAATATTTCATCCGGATGCACGACCAGCACCGCACGTCCGAAGGGCGCGTTGCCTTCGAAAAGCCCGGGAAGATGAGCTGGAAGTACGATCAGCCCAACGGCAATCGCGTGGTGTCCGATGGGCGCACCCTCAAAGTCTACGACCATGAGAATCAGCAGATGTTCGAGCAGCCCGTCGACAAGTCCCAGTACCCGGCGGCGCTGGCCTTCCTGATGGGGCAGGGAGAGCTCACCCGGTCCTTCACCCTTCGTCTGCTCGACCCCGCGACCGTCAAGTTCGAAGGAGGATGGGTCCTCGAAGGCACGCCGAAGGACGCGACCCCCGCCTACCAAAAGGTCCTGCTCTATGTCGACGCCGCGACATCACAGGTGCGGCGGGTGCTCATCCTCGACGCGCAGGGCAATCGCAACCGCTTCGACTTCAACACGCCGCTCGTCAACACCCCTGTCCCCAACTCTGAATTCAACTTCACGCCCCCAGAAGGGACGCAGATCGTCAGACCGTAGCGGCCGCGCTACGCGGGGGTGCAGTGAAGTAACTTGCGAATACCCTCTTCGAAGAGAATGTGGATCTTGTTGCCGTCCACCTCGACAACGACGCCTTTACCGAACTTGCTGTGGGCGATGAGCGCGTCCTTTTCATAGCGGGCAGCGGACGCGTAAGAGGCGAAAGCAGCGTCCGGCTTGTCGGCAATTACGTCCTTCCATTTCGGCGGTTTCGGCGCGCTGGAAGGCGAAGAACCGCGCGCGGGTGCGCTGTCGCTCTTTCGGGACGTGGCCCGCTTCGGTCGGTGGATCGACATGGAAAGCTCGTAGCCGACCTTTTGCCCCAGCGCAAAGGGTAGAAGTCTTCGCTCTGACGAGATTCATAGGGGATCTCTTGCTACCTTCGCCGCCGATGTTCTCCGCTCGAACGCGATGGGATCGGACGCCGAATCGGCTGGCGTCGGCACTCGCGGAGGCCAAAGCATCGGGGCGTGCGGTGATCGATCTCACCGAATCCAATCCGACGCGGGCCGCCCTCTTCGACAGCGCGCCGCTGATCGCCGAGCTCGGCCACCCGCGCGGCATCGGGTATGACCCTGAGCCGCTCGGCCATCCCGTAGCGCGGGCCGCGGTCGCGCAATATTACGCGGCGCGCCGGCTCACCGTCGATGCCGCCAAGGTCGTCATCGCGGCGAGCACGAGCGAATCTTATTCGTGGCTCTTCGGTTTGCTGGCGGACCCGGGTGACACGATCCTGATCCCGCGACCGAGCTATCCGCTCTTCGGGTGGATCGCAGAGATGAAGGGCGTGTCCCTCTCCCCTTATCGGCTGCGGCACGACGCCGATTTTCGCCTCGACCTCGACGACCTTCGCCGCAACATCGACGCACGAACGCGCGCCATCGTGCTCGTACATCCCAATAACCCCACCGGCTCCTTCGTACGGCGCGACGAAGCGACGGCGCTTTCCGAGCTCGCACGCGAGCACGATCTCGCGCTCATCGTCGACGAGGTATTCGGCGACTACGCGCTCGACCCTTTGCCCCCCGAATCACTGCCGAGCTTCATCGAGCTCGGCCAGAGCACGACTCCGCCGAGCACCGCGGCGCCGCTCCTTTGCGTGTTGAGCGGCTTATCCAAGGTGTTGCTCTTGCCGCAATGCAAGCTCGGTTGGATAGCCTTGTCGGGCGACGAGAGCCTCGTCACCGAAGCGATGGCACGGCTCGAGCTCATTGCCGACACCTACCTCTCGGTCGCGACGCCAGTGCAGCTCGCGCTCCCCGCACTGCTCGCGCAAGCCCCCGCCATCGTGACGGCGATGCGCGCACGCGTGCGGCAGAACCTCGCCGCGCTCGACGAAGCGCTGAACGAGCTTGGCCCCACGTCTCCGGTTCGCCGGCTGCCGGTCCGCGGAGGATGGTACGCCGTGCTCGAAGTTCCGCGCTTGTACGATGACGACGGGTGGGTCGAGCTTTTGATCCGCGAGGACGGCGTAGTCGTGCACCCCGGCTATTTTTTCGATTTCGAGGGCGACGGGTTTCTCGTCCTCAGCTTGCTCCCGGAGACGGCATCGTTGCGCGACGGCGTGCGGCGAATCCTGCGCCGAATTGCGGCGGCGTAGCGCGTGCGACTTCGCGCACTCGCGTCAGGTCTCCGTCAAATCGCGCGTGATGTTCTTCTGGTGAGATTCCAAGGTGCCGCCGCCGATTTCGAGCAGCTTGGCGTCACGTAAAAACCGTTCGACCTTGAATTCGTCGCAGTAGCCCCACCCGCCGAGCACCTGCATCGCGTTGTCGGCGACCTCTTTGCCGACCGGTGCGGCGAAGAGCTTGGCCGCGTCGGAACCGAGGCGGTTTCTGCGGTCGTGACGAATGGTGCGCGCGACCCCATAGACGAGCGCGCGCGCGGCTTCGGTTTGGGCGTAGCTTTCGCCGATGTAGCGCTGCACTTGTCCGAACTCGGCGAGCGGCTTGCCGAACGAGGTGCGCTCTCTCGCATAGCTCACCATGATCTCGAGACAGCGATCGGCGATGCCGAGACTCATCGCCGCCAGCGTGATGCGCTCGATTTCGAGGTTGCGCATCATGTTGATGACGCCGTGACCCTCCCCCCCGAGAAGATTTTCGGCCGGCACGAAGCAATCGTCCATCACGATCTCCCCCATCGTGCTGGCGCGCATGCCCATCTTGTGGGTCGGGCTGCCGGTCGTGAGCCCCGGAAAGGCACGCTCGACGATGAAAGCGGTGATGCGGCCCTCGAGCTTGGCGTAGATGAGAAAGATGCTCGCATCGGGGGCGTTGGTGATGAGCGCTTTTCGCCCGGTGAGCCGATAGCCGCCTTGGTCGCGGGTCGCCGTCGTCTTCATGCCGAGCACATCGGTGCCGCCGCTCGGCTCGGTCATCCCCATGGCGCCGATCCATTCGCCGGAGATGACTTTGGCGAGGTAACGGCGGCGCTGCTCGGGACTCGCGCCGTAGTAGAAGTTGTTCACGAACAGCATCGCGTGGGCCAGGTAGCCGAGCGTGAAGCCGGGGTCGGATTTCGCCATCTCGTGATGAGCGATGACGGCGGCGACGCCATCCATTCCTGCTCCACCGTCATCGGAAGGGATGGTGATGCCGAGCAGCCCGAGCTTGCCGCAGTCTTCGAAAAGGCCGAGATTGAAGACGCCGGAGCGGTCATGCTCGTCGGCTTGCGGCTCGATCGCTTCTCGCGTGAAGTCGCGCACGGTTTCCCGCAAAAGGCGGTGTTCTTCGGTGGGATCGCAGAGCTCGGATTCGAATGCGAATACTTGGGACATTGTTTGGCGGTGCTTCTAGCACACCTCCCGAGGCTCTGTGGCGCCTGCATCGCCGAGCGAGCGCGTAGCTTCGACTCTAGCCCATCTTGGCGATACGCATCTTCACGTCGGCGAGGAATCTCTCGATATGCTCGCCCACGAACTCGATCGGATCTTTCGCGTCATCCATGACAAGAGGCGTCAGCTCCATCCCCCAGACGAGGGCACGGCTCTCGTCTGCCGCATGACTTTCGAAGAAGGTCGCGTTCGCCAAGCGGCGCCCAGCGGAAGCCAAATCGTAACGTTTGCCCCCGGCGATCTGCGATTGGAAAATGCCTACCAGATCGGACGCGAGTGTGCCGTCTTGGTCGACCGGCAAGCGAACCTTGTCGCGATCGTCCAGCCAGTCGAGATCGCGCCACACTTCACACCCGATGATGCGTCGGGGTCGCCTGTCCTTCGGCATTCGCCGCACTGCGGCAATGACGCGAAGCGCGACGGCCACATGGGTATCGTGTTTGTCGGCGAGGTTATGGGTGTACACGACTTCGGGCGAGGTCGACGCGAGAACGGCGTCGAGATCCGCCGCCAGATCCGCGCAGGTAGGGTCCTTCACGGCAGCGCTCGCGTAGTTGAGGAGCAGCACGGCCGAGTACTCCCCCAACGCAGCGGCCTTCTTCTGCTCGAGCTTGCGAATGTCGATCATCTCGGCGTCGCTCTTGTTCTCGAACGAGCCCGCGCGTGCGCTGCCGCCGCCGTTGGCCATTGTAACGCCGGTAAACCAGCGATCGCTCTTTCGGTAGCATTGGAGGATCCCGTGACAGGCCATGATCTCGAGGTCGTCGGGGTGAGCGCCGAGCCCGAGGTGTGTCGTTCGTCCGAGCGCGGTCTCGAGAGGCTCGCCACGCGGCACGAAGACTTCCGCGCCCGGGCCTCTCAGACGAAATGCGGGTTCCATCGTTTGCTCCGCGCGGCCATTTCACTGTCCTGCCCTACCGGCGGTCAACTGTTCTTCGGCTGCACCGCGGCGGCGGGGACGGTGACGGAAATGGGTTCGCGCACCCCCATCTTGCGCGAAAAGTTGGCGATACGCTCGATCAGCCCCGGCGTTACTTCGTTTCCCTTGGTGACGAGGAGCATGCCGGTTTTGGTGAACAGGTTGTCGCGCAAAATCATGCCTTGGCGCAGCTCACGCACGACGACGTGCCGTACCTCGACGTTGCTGATGGAGCGAGCGGCGATCTCCGCAAAGGGAGCGAAGATGGCGGCGTCGTACCATCCCTTGCGCGCGCGCATGGTGTCGAGCGCCTCGGCGCCCGTACCGAGCCGAGCCTCGAGCGTGAGATAGTCGAGGATGACCTTGAGCGCGCGCGCGCCCCACGGGATCGCCTCGCCCCGTTTGGTTTGACCGGCTTTGGTCGGCTCGTAGTGGTCGTCCATGTGCGCGAGAATGTCGCGTACGCCCTCCAGCCTTGGAATCGAGCCAAGAAGCTGGACCGCTACGGCGGGTAGGCGCGCCGCCATCGCCGCTTCTTCGGGCGTGAGCTGGCTGCCGTCGTACATGCGTTCGAGCGTCTCGGCGGGGATGGTGACGCAGCCAATTTGCGAGAGCATGGCGGCGACGTCGCATATCCAGTCGCTCGGGCGCTGCATTTCCGCGAGGAGTTGGGCCATGAAGACCTTGGCGCGGTTGGCGCGTCCAAATGCGACAGGGTTCGCCAGGCCAAGGACGTCCGTCAACGCTTTGACGCTTCCGTGCAGCGTCTGCTCGAGCAGCACGCGTTCGCTGCTGACGAGATCGTGCTGTTTAGCAGCCGCGCTTAGCGCCCCGAGGAGGATCTCGGGCGGGCACGGCTTGGTCAAGAAACGGAAGACCTGCCCGTCATTGACCGCCGCGATGGCGGATGGCAAGTCGCTCTGTCCGGTCAAAAGGATGCGCACCGTGTCGCTCCACCCTTCGCGCACCTTGCTGAGGAACTCCGCCCCGCTCATGCCCGGCATGCGCATGTCGGACATGACGATGGCGAAGGGGCCTTTGCCTTTCAGGATCTCGAGACCCGCCGCGCCGCTCGTAGCGGTCGTCACGGTGAAGCCGCGGCGCAGATGAAGGGTCAGCCCTTCCAGCACCAGTGGTTCGTCGTCAACACAGAGCAGCGCGGGTTTGGCGTTGGGTGTCATCCTGCGCCCATGCTCGACATGACTTCGGAGACCATCTCACGCCATGCGGGCAGCTTCGATTCTAACCCGAACACCTCGATATAGGCGCTATCCAAATGCGAGGGAGCGGAGGGGGCTTCGGCCCGCTTGGAAGCCTCGGAAACCAACGCCTCGGCCACGTACACCGCGTCGAGGACATCGAACGTCGCATGCTCGACCCGACCTGGTGAGTGGTGGTGGGCCACCGCCTCGACGATGGCATAGGGCAAACCCCAGATGCCGAGCAGGTAACCACCAATCTCGGCATGGGTCACGCCGAAGAGCTCCTGCTCCGCGACGTGGAGCGGCACGTTACGCTCCATGCCGAGCGCCATGGCGCGCTTGAAATGGTCGGGCACGTAGACGGCTAGGATCAGCTTTCCGACGTCGTGCAGCATGCCGGCCATGAACGCGTCTCCAGAGCGGACTGCATCGTCCATCAACTTCGACGCCACCGCAGCCACGACGTTGGAATGCGCTTGCAAGGCTTCGAGCGAAAACGGACCTGCCACTTTTTCCTTCTCGAACATGCTGAAGGTCTCGACCGACAAGAGAACGCGCCGGATCATGTTGGCGCCGAGGTAGGAGAGGGCTTGCTGCACGCTGGCAACACGTTGGGGCAATCCAAAAAAGGCGGAGTTGACGAGCTGAAGAACCTTGGCGGAGATCGCCATGTCGCGTTCGATGAGGTGCGCCAGGTCCTTCATGCTCGTGTCCGGGTCTTCGAGCGCCTTGGTCAGCGCGATATAGATTTCGGGAGCGGACGGGAGCTGGCCAATGGTTCCGATGGCGGTGCGGATCTTGTCGTCACCAAGAAGAGCCTGCAAACTGCACGCGCGATCCACCAGGTTCTCGAGCGAGCTGGCATCGCAAGGCTTCGCCAAGAATTGGTGCGCGACGGACACACTGCGCAGGGCCGTGTCCAGCTCGGCATGGCCGGAGAGGACGATGCGAACGACGTTGGGGTAGCGCCGCTGCACCTCCTTGAGGAGCGTGGCGCCATCCATGCGTGGCATGCGCATGTCGCTCACGATGACGTCGAACGACGCCTCGGCCAGCTTCTCCAGTGCCTTCGCGCCGCTCTCGACGAAAGCCATGTCCCACACCTTGCGCTGTTTGCGCAACATGTTCTGGAGCCCGGCCAAAATCATGGGCTCGTCATCTACGAACAAAACGCGCTTCATCGCGCCGCCCTCCCCCTCGTTGGTCCACCCGGCACGGCCCGTGATGGGCCGTTCGTCTAGATTGCCCCCCCTCGTCGCCGGAAAGCAATGCTGCCCCGTCTTCCCGACCCCGCTGAGCAGCCGAACCGCTTCGAGTCGGAGCGGAATCGCGCTCTTCGCGACACCGGCACCGACAGCGTTTCGTTCGGCTATTCAGAGAGCCTACATCTGCGATGTACTGCTGGTCTCCAGCTTCGGGGGGCTTGTTTCTCCAGGGTGGATGCGCGGGCGCGAGCGTGCCTGCCCGCAACGCATGTCGCGAGGCAGCCACACCGACGTGCGGCGCACGATGCCATGTGCCCGCCGAAGCGGATGCGGTTGAACAGACGCAGCGTTCCCCCCCATTTCCCTTCGATCCGAGTGGACATTGCGCCTTTCGGCGTGCACCTTGCAGGTCCCTAGAATCGAAGGTGAAAGCTCATGCCGGAAAAGCGAATGGTCACCGCCCCAAGAAAGGTTCCCGGACCTCGGTCGCGTCGGGATGCACCTTAGATGGGCCTCGGGTCAGTGCGCAGGACAGTGCTGGTGACCGGAGCCGCTGGCTTCCTCGGCTCCCACTTGGTCGATCGACTGCTCGGAGATGGGTTTGAGGTCATCGGTCTCGACAACTTGATGACCGGCGATTTGGTGAATCTCGATTCGGCCGGGCGAGATCCTCATTTCCATCTCGAAATCGGCGACGTCCGCGAGACGCTGAAGGTCTATGCCGAGATTATTTTCAACTTGGCTTGTCCGGCCTCGCCCATCCACTACAGCAGCGACCCTCATGCCACCTTCACCACGAGCGTGCTCGGGGCGATGCGGCTCGTCGATCATGCCCGTTCGCGCAATTGCCGGATCGTGCATGCCAGCACGTCCGAGATCTATGGCGACCCGCTCGAGCATCCTCAGGTCGAAACCTATTGGGGCAATGTGAACCCCATCGGCGAACGGGCCTGTTACGATGAAGGCAAGCGCGCCGCCGAGACGCTCCTCCTCGATGCCCACCGCGTGTTCGGCGCCGATGCACGCGTCGTCCGCATCTTCAATACCTATGGGCCTCGCATGGCATTCAACGATGGTCGGGTCGTCAGCAATTTCGTCACGCAGGTGATTCAAGGGCAGCCCATCACGATATTTGGTGACGGCTCGCAAACGCGATCTTTCTGCTTCGTCACCGATCTCATCGAGGGACTGCTCGGCGCGGCCCGCGTCGACACCTTCGACTCACCCGTCAATCTCGGAAATCCCACCGAGCTCAGCATGCTCGACCTCGCAGAAGCGACGATGCGCGTCGCCGGCAAGCGCGTCGATCTAGTCCGCAAGCCTCTGCCCAAGGACGACCCACGGAGACGGTGTCCGGACATCTCCAAGGCGCGGAGGCTTCTTGGGTTCGAACCGAAGACGCCGATTGCGATCGGTTTGAAACGAACGTACGACGACTTTCAAGTGAGACTCACGGCGGGGGCGGTTGCGAGCTGACGGCGGAGATCAATAGCCGGAACGGCTCCAGCATGCTCGACGAGAGTCCTGATTCTCACAACGGTGCTCACTCCCGAAATGCGGGACAGTTCTAAGTTCTCTGGTGAGCCGCGGCGGGTGCGCTGACGAGATCCCGGCAGGCCCACGGAAGCACCCAGGCGCTGACCACCAGGGAAAAGACCGGCATCGCGACAAGGACACCGAGCAGCCCGAAACTGGGGGCGAGCAGGTAACTCAGGATCGGAGTGACGAGTCCATTCGCCAAAAGCGTGATCACGAGAAGCCTTAGGCGATCCGTCGCAATCAGCAGATCGTTGAACGACCCATTCCAAACGGAAACGACGAGCAAGAGGGCGCCCCCTGCCCACATATCGCGGGAAAACACGATCGGCTGACCGCTCATGATCTGGACGACCCAGTTGCCGAGGATGAAGTAAAGACCGGAAGCGAGCAACGCAACCGCACCCTTGAGCTTGGTCACACGCCAGAATGCCGTCTTGATCCAATCACGCTCGCCGCGGATGTACGCTTCCCGAAAAGCGGGGATGAGCGGCGCATCGATCATTTGGATGAAGATGCCCGGCAGCATCTGCACTCGCAAGAAGATGGACCACTCGGTTACCTGCGGAAGGCCCAGGCGGCGCGCGATGATCATGCACGCCGTTTCGTTAATAAGGAGGGCGCCGATCTGGAACACGAACAAGGCCCCGGAGGTTCCCCCGAGCTCACGCATCGTTTTCCACGAGGCGAGGTGAAGGCGAGGTAAGAGCCAGGGCATCTCCTTCAGCGCATAGCCGAAGTTCACGAGCGCCATCAGGATGCCGATGCCGCTGGTCGCAACGATGAGCCACGGCAACGATAGGTGAATACGCGTCGCGACGATGAGCGTGCCCAGAGAGACCACGCTTCCCAGGATGTTGAAGATGGACGCGATGTACCCCCGCTGAAACGCGGCGTAGATCGTCGGGACGATCGAAAACGGGAATCCGAGCAGGAAACAGGCGAGCGCCGCCGCAACGGCCTGCCTCGTCTCCGGGACGAGCGCCGGGTCCCGCACGTTGAGAAAAGTCGCCCAGGGAAAGAGCAACACCACCGGTAGAGAGAGCAGTCCGAGGACCAATGCCACGCTCCCCAGAGCGACAAGCCCCGTCGATACGTAGCGAGAAGCCAGCACGCGGTCATCTTGGCCGTTGGCTTGGCTCAGGTGGTTCTGCATCCCACGCGCAAGTCCCATATCCGCAAGGTTTGCCCACGCAAGGAGTGATCCGATGGCTATCCAGAGACCGTAGCGCTCCTCGCCGAGATACGAGAGTGAGAGGCGAATCCAAGCGAGTCCCGTGAAGATGCCGAGCGCCTGCGCCGTCATCGTGCTGAAAGTCGTCAGCGCCGCGCGACGATACCGTTCGTTCGAGCGCCCCTCGGGGGTGCCCGTGTCGAATGGATGCAGGCGCAGGATGGCGCGGAAGCTGCGGAGCGAAGCGATAACGTCGCTTAGCCTCGCCGTTAGGCGCGAGCCAATCGTTGGCGACGGCAAACCGTCTCCGGGAGAGCGCGGAAACGGCACTGGCACGACGGACTTCGAGCCACCGGGCGTGGTTGTTGGAAGCGGCTCGGGATCGCGCGAAATGTTGCTCATTGGGCTGGCGTCGTTTCGATGAAACCTACCGACCCTGCAAGGACGGTGCTAGGAATAACACGGCGCAGTGAAGGTGGCCTGCAACCTTCCCGGACGCGCTCACGTCGCCATCGCATGCCTTGGGTCTCGTACGCACAGAATGCAGAAGATGTCCGGCTTCGGCGGGCGTTTCTGAAGCAAGCCAGCGGCTTCTACGTCGACGTGGGCGCGAACAATCCCGTCGATGACTCGATCTCGAAGCATTTCTACGACAAGGGCTGGACCGGCATCAATGTCGAGCCGGCCCCGAGGCCGTTTGCTCTCATCCAGAAGGCCCGCCAACGCGACGTGAATCTGAATGCGGCGTGCAGCGATCGGCCTGGCACGATGACGCTGCTCGCGACCCGCGGACGCGCCACAGCTCTATCCACGTTTACTGTCGAGGAAGCGGCGAAGCACGAGAAGAAGGGGTTCGAGTTCGACTCCATCGTCACACCCGTCATGACTCTCTCGAGCATCTGCGAGCGGCATGTCAGTGACCGCACCATCGACTTTCTCTCGATCGACGTCGAGGGGCACGAGCGCTCCGTGCTTCTCGGGGCTGACTTTCGTCGCTTCCGCCCGCGGGTGATCGTCATCGAGGCGACCCGTCCGATGTCACCCGAGCCGACCCACCATCTGTGGGAAGACCTGATCCTGCCTCACGACTATCAGTTCGCCGTGTTCGACGGGTTGAACCGCTATTACGTGAGGCGAGAAGACGAAGGACTCATCCCCGCCCTCGCCCTCGCCCCGAACGTCTTCGACGACTTCATTCCGTACCATTACAAACGCGAGATCGATGGAAAGATGGGTCGCCTTGCGCAACGAGCGGCCGAAGCTCTCGTCCGGTCGATAGGGGAGATCGCGCGCGCGGTCGGGAAGACTGCGCGGCGCTGATGCCGACGAGCGTCTTCTGCATACCGATTCATCATGCGCCGACGGCGCTCGAGTAGCGCCGGGGATCGATGGCACGGAGCAACCGTGCCCCGATCACCGCTTCGCCGTAGCGATCGCGGCACGCGTGATCGGCCTTCGCACGCCGCTGATCCACGTCGACATCTGTGAGCCCATCGATCTCCAAGAGCACGTCGACGAATGCTTCGGGGGAGAAGGGGTCACACGGCCATCCGAGCCGCCCGCCATCCATGATTTCGAACGGTCCGCCGTGATCCGGACCGACCATCAAGAGGCCCCGCGCCGCCGCCTCGGGAAACACCATGCCGAAGGGCTCGTCGAGCGTCAAAAGCGCGAAGACATCACACGCACCATAGACAGCGTCGAGCTCCTTTTCTGGAAGATAGCCGTGAAACCGAACGGACGCCGCGATCTCGAGCTCATGCGACAATTTTTCCAGGTTGGCGCGCTGCGTTCCCTCGCCCACCACGTGAAGCTGCGAGCCCGGCCTTTGCGCGGCCAATCGAGCAAAACCGCGGATGACAGTGTCGACGTTTTTCGTCGTCTCCAGGCGTGAATGCGTTAGCACTTGGAGGCCACGCCGATCGAGCCCGGAACGGTGCTGGAGCGGGGGCGGAAAGCGGACGACAGGGCAGATGATCTCTGCGTCGTCGCGACCGTAGACGCGGCGCACGTTGTCACGTGAAAATTCGCTTATGGCGTAGATGGCGTCGAGCTTGCGCGTATTGTCGACGTCGAAAGCGATGTACGCCGCCCACGAAGGCTTGCGGATCGCGCGTTCGTATCGACGAAGTCTCCCCGGATACTCCAGTTCCGCGGCGGTGATACCACCGGAACGCGACGTGACGCGCTGATGCAGATGCGGATTGGTCGCTGGCAGATGGTAGTCGCGCGACGGCTCGGTGCAGCACCAGATTCGCCGGGCGGTGATCGAACACGCGCCGAGCAGAATGTTGGCGGGGTAGTTCCAGGCCAGCACAGTGTCGACACCGGCAAGGCATGCCTCGGCGCGTGGAACGGCGCGCCGCAGCCGGGTCAGCGGTCCCGAAATGCGATCGAGCCATGAGGCTCGGGGCGCGAGCCGAACCGGAATTCCCTCGAGCCGCTCGCGC
This sequence comes from Polyangiaceae bacterium, assembly GCA_035318505.1. Taxonomy (GTDB): domain Bacteria; phylum Myxococcota_A; class Polyangia; order Polyangiales; family Polyangiaceae; genus DASWDH01. Next base: position 20,119 of record DATHEQ010000061.1, read on the forward strand.
CAACGGCGCTGGTCGACCGAGAACGTCGCAATACAAGCGTCTACATTGGCTCGCCGGAGAACACTCGCTTGAGTCGCAACGAGAATTTCGGCGCCGCCGACCATTTCGAATGCCGGGTGAAACAGCGCCACCTTCATGGTGCTACCTCTGCGCACGCGACCGGTCAGCCGCCGCGAGAGCCCGTGCCGACGAGAGCCACGTCGGCATCCACCATCGAGTTCACGAGCTCGGTGAATGCCACGTTGGGAACCCACCCGAGCTTCTCCCTAGCCTTCGACGAATCACCCTGCAGCACGAACACTTCGGCTGGGCGATAAAACTTGGGATCGATGACGACGTGATCGCGCCAATCGAGCCCGACCCGCTGGAACGCCAGCTCTGCAAACTCCCGCACACTGTGCGTTTCGCCTGTCGCTACGACGTAATCGTCGGCCTCGTCCTGCTGCAACATGAGGACCATGGCGCGCACGTAGTCGCCCGCAAATCCCCAATCGCGGCGCGGTTCGAGATTGCCGAGCGCGAGCTTGGTTGCCTGGCCCGCTTTGATCCTGGCGACGGAGCTCGTGATCTTGCGCGTGACGAACTCGAACCCGCGGCGCGGCGACTCATGATTGAAAAGAATGCCGCTAGAGGCAAAGAGTCCGTAAGACTCTCGGAAATTGCGAACAACCTCGAATCCAGTGACTTTGGAGATGCCGTAAGGCGAGCGGGGATGGAAGCGTGTCGTCTCCCGCTGCGGGCTTTCGCCGGCGTTGCCGAACATTTCGCTCGTCGCCGCAAAGTAAAAGCGCGTCTTGGGGCTGCGATCCTTGATCGCAGATAGGAGATAAAGCGTTCCGTTGATGTTGGTGTCGAAAGTCGAAAACGCGTCCTCGAACGAGTAGCTGACGAAACTCTGCGCCGCGAGGTGGTAACACTCCGTCGGCATGAGCTTGTCGACTAGCGAAAAAATAGTGGCATGGCTTTCGAGGGACCCGGCGTGCAGCGTGATGCGATCGAGAATCGGCTTGAGCCGCTGCAGGCGATGTTCGGGCGCCTCCAGCGCAACACGGCGAACCATTCCGTGCACTTCGTACCCTTTGTTGAGCAGAAGCTCGGCGAGATACGAACCATCCTGTCCCGTAATCCCAGTGATCAGCGCTGTCTTTTTCGGCATCCAACAATCCTGCGGGCGCGAACCCTACCCCTGCCGCCCGTCCTGTGCAAGTCCCGCACCGGGCGTTCGCCATCACTTTCGCGCACCGGCATGGCGGAACTCGCGTACCCGGCGTATCTCGTTTGCGTCACCGTGCGGGGAGATGACACCGGTCCCCGGGCCGGGCTCGGGCGGGCGTCGTGGCTTGCAGCATTTCGGCCACACCGTCATCGATATACGGAGACAAGGGGCCGGGCTCGCTCCATGGAAATGGGTCGGACCGCAGATTCTCGCCGCGTACGGCCTTACCGCTACCGGAGAACGTCTGGCTCGATGCTAGCCTCTCGGCGTCGGTAGCCATGCGATTCTATTTCACGGAAGAGGATCATCCGACCCGCGTGCGAGCTGGTGACATTCGGGCGGCACTCGTGCACGCGCGGCACGAGGTGATCCACGGGCGCGTGGGAGATCCCCCGCCGGCAGGCATCGACATGTGGATGCACGGTATCGGCATCGAAGGCAGCCCGCCCATCGCCGATCCGATCTGCGAACAGCTTCTCGCATCGACGGCCCCCTTCGCCGTGTTTCAACTGTGTGACGGCGAAACCCTCTGTTTCGAGCAGATTCGAGGGGACGTCGCTTCGCGAGCGCGACTTTTCTTGCGCAACCACTGGCCGCGAGCCGCAACCCGAATGCCCGAATTCGCGCGCGGGCGCACCGGCTGGCTGCCACCGATGCTCAAGCCGATGGCGCCCCACGCAGGCCGACCTCTCCAAGAGCGCTCGCATGGCGCGGTTTTTTTCGGCACACGTACTGGCATGAGCAACGTTACCGACGGCCGAAATGCCCGCGAGGAATTGGTGCGACTCATGCTCAAATCGGAATTGCCATTCCGAGGAGGGCTCTTGCCTCACCGGGATCCGCGCTATCCCGTGCCGCGCGGACTCGAGGGTGAGCGTCTCAGCGAGCGCGAGCACGGCGCGGTGCTACGTGACGCAAGAATATGCCTTGCGCCCTGGGGCAACCACCCGGTGACCTATCGACTCTTCGAAGGGTTGGCGTTCCGTTGTCTGGTCGTCGCTCAGTCGATTCGCGACACTACTTTCGTCGACGGCGGACTCGAAGCGGGAAAACACTACGTCGAGGTGGCCCCCGATTTGAGCGATTTGATCGAAGTCGTGCGCCATTACCTGGCGCACTTGGACGAAGCGCAGGGCATCGCGGATGCCGGTCACGCCCATTTCGCTCGCCACTTCGCATCGCGCGGGGGGCTGATTTCACCCTACATCTTCCGTGCGACGGTGGCGTCGTGGGGATCGCTCTATCGCGTGAGCGAGGCGCACGGTCTCGGCGCGCTCTCGCGCAGTTTCGCGGCGCGCGCCTTCCCCGAAAGATTCTGAGATGGCGCCGACCGAGCAACCCCCGGCCCCCGAGCCTCGCGACCGTAACGGTGCGCTGGGTCGAGCTGCGGCCAAAGACGGCTCCTCCGTGTTTGTCTCCGTCGTCGTCCGCTCTTTTCATCGCCCGCAGGCGCTTCTCGAGCTCGTGGCGCGTCTTCGCCAGCAGCGCTACCCGAATTTCGAAGTCGTCATCCTCGAGCAAAGCAACGACCCGCGCATCGTGCGCGAGCTCGACGCGCTCGGCGATCGCCGCGTTCGCGTCGTCGTTAAAGATCCAACCAATCCGCCCGCGGCGCGCAACGAAGCCATCCGTCATTGCAAGGGCGATGTCATCCTGCTCATCGACGACGACGATCTGCCGCTCGGCGACGATTGGATCGATCGTCACATAGAGAACTATGCCGACCCGGCTTGCATGGGGGTCGTCGGTCGCCTGGTGGCGGACCCCGAGCGCATGAGCGCGCCGCCTTTTCCCCGCGTCGCGCGCCACTTCGCCATGCGCTTTACCGTGTTCAAAGACACGATGGCCCTTGCGCACAACACCTTGCGCAAGGAAGGCATCGATTTTCTCATCGGATCGAATGCGTCCGTGCGCCGCTCGCTGCTCGATCGCATCGGCGGCTGGGACGAAGGCATTCCGATGAACGAAGAACAGTCCTTTGCCATCAAGTTCGCGCGCCAGCGCAAACCGGGTGAGAAGTTCGTCTTCGATCCGACCGCCCTCATGTGGCGGCGCACCAACGTGCCCGGCGGGCTCGGGCGGCGCAGCGGAAGCGACTGGCATTTGCGCGAGCTCGAGGCGCGGCTCTTCTACTACCAACACGTCGTGGGCCACTACTTCGAGCGCCGCTATCGCACCCTGCGCCCGCTCTTTTGGCTGCGCGGTATCGAGCAAGTCGTCGTTTGGATCTGGGACGCGGACAATCGGCACCGCTCTTTCGCCGAGCGCGTACGCGCCAGCTACGAGGTGGTGACCGGCCTTCCCGCGGTCCTGCGCTTCGACCGCTTTCCGGAGAGTGCCGTACGTCGGGTGACGCGGTGGGACTGAGTCATGTTCCTCTGCGCATAGCGACGCGCCGCGGGATCGTCGAGCTCGTCGAGCGGTTCGTGCGCAAAACGGCGATCAGCCAGGGCGCCGCCGGACGCGCCGAGATCGCGCTTACCTTCGACGACGGACCGCACCCGGAGTGGACCCCGCGCGTGCTCGACGCCCTCCAGCGCATATCGGCCAAGGCGACGTTTTTCGTGGTCGGTCGATCGGCCAGCGAGCACCCGGAGATCGTTCGTGACGCGCGACGCCGCGGGCACGAAATTGGCACGCACCTCTATTCCCACGATCGCCGCACGGTCTTCGACGATCGCGCTTTTGGCCAAGAGCTCGCGCGCAGCAAGGGCGAGCTCGAGTCGCTGCTCGGCGAACCCGTACGCTGGCTGCGATTTCCGTACGGCGAGCGGGGGCGGCAGGATCCGCGCGCGATCGCGGAGAGCTACGGCCTCTCCGCCGTGCATTGGACCTACAGCGCGCACGACGGAATGCTGCGCGAACCCGCCGACGTCGTGGCCCGGTTTCGGGCCGGGCTTCGGCCGGGCGCCATCGTGCTCTTGCATGACGCGCTCGCCGACGAGAAAACATTGCCCGCGCCATACGTCGCAGCGCGCGAGGTGACGTTGTCGGCACTGCCGGGCATCGGTCAAGCGCTCGCCGAGCGCGGCCTTCAGTCGGTCACACTGAGCGAGCTGTTCGCGGCGCCCGGCGGCGACGCGAAGGCCATCAAGGCAGGTTGAGAAACGCGCGATAGACGCGTGCCATCGCCTGTGCTTGCGCCGCGCGCGAGAACACCGGCGCGCGTTCGCGCCCCCGCCGTACGAGTTCTTCGACGAGGTCGGGCTCCCAGCACAAGCGGAGAAGCGCGTCACCGATAGCGCGCGGATCTTCGGGATCGACTTGGAGTGCTGCATCCGCCGCCACTTCACCGAGCGATCCGCCGTTCGTCGTGACGACCGGGCAGCCCGCCGCCATCGCTTCCACCACGGTTAGCTCGAAGCCCTCGCAGCGCGACACCAA
>DATHEQ010000062.1:0-3869 GCA_035318505.1 Polyangiaceae bacterium
CCGTACTTCGGCGTCATCGCCGGGTTGGCGACGGACGTCGGCTCGGCGGTGTCGCACGGCGCCGTCGTAGCCCGCGAGTACGGCCTTCCTGCCGTCCTCAATCTGCGCAGCGCGACGAAGCTATTTCGCACCGGTGACCGCGTCATTCTCGACGCCGATCGCGGTGTTCTCTCGTTCGACGATTCACTCACTTGACCCAAGACTCCGTCCCCGCATCGAGGTGCCCATCATGTATCGCTGCGACGACTTCTCCGGCGAATTCGATGGGACGGACTACGAGAGTGCGTTGACCAGCGTGTCGGTCAATACGCGTCCCGCGCGTCCATCTTCATCGCGCGATGGGTTGTAGACCGTGATCTCGATGCCAATCGCTCGCTCGCTTGCCAGCGCAATTCGCAGCACTGTCTCGAGTTCCTTCAACGTCAGGCCGCCCGGCAATCGATAGTCCACCGCCGGCATGACGGCGTCATCGAGACAGTCAGCGTCCACATGGATCCAGAATCCCGCGAGTTCGGCGCGCTCGAGATGCTTGACCGCTTCCCGGGCCGCGTTCTCCGCGCCCATGCGACGGACAGCGGGCAGGTCAAACGCGCGAAGCGCGGGCGGTAGCGGCTGGCTCCCGAAGCTCGCCTGCTCTTCGGCATCGCGAAGTCCAAAGGCAACCGCATCCGTCTCGCGGATCAGCGGCGCGCGGTTCTCGAGGTTCGTGATCAGTGCTGGTCCGTGTCCGGTGACGAACGCGAGATCCATCGAAGCGGCTTCTCCGTTGGGATTGACCTCCGGCTGATAGAAATCGGCGTGCCCATCGACGAACAGCAGGCCGTAACGACCACGCCTTCGCAGCGCGAGCGCCGACCCGAGAATGATCGAGCAGTCCCCGCCAAGAAGGATCGGGAACTCGGCTCCGTCGAGCAGGTTCCCTACCGCATCCGCCAGCTTTACCGAATAGATGGCGATCGCCTGTGCGTTCAGGGTGAGCGTTTCCGGGTCCCGTACGGGATCATACGCGACGTCTGGTGCGACCCTTCCCGCGCGACGGGCTCGCAAGCGCTCGGCAAGTCCATGGTCCAGCAACGTCTCGGGGAGGCGTTCGACGCCGGTGGGTCGTAGACCGAGGATGGAGGGTGCTTCGAGAACGGCATGGCGGTGAGTCATGGCGCGCGCTCCTCTCGTTCGTTGCACTTTAGCTTCCGCAGCCGCCATCATGACGACCTCGCGCGACACCTCGGACCATGGTCCGGCAGGACGCTACCGCTTGGGTGCTTGCGGTGCAGAAAGCGCAGCTGGCGCTGCTCGAATCAAGAACGCAAGTCCCTCGAGCAATGTCCGCTCGCGACTATTGTTCCGACCCGTGAAGAGCATCATGGCGGCGCCTTGCATCGCCGCGACGACGATCTCGACTGCGCGCTCGAAGTGCACGAGCTCGGCGAGATCCGGAAAGAGACTCCGTGCCTCGTAGAGGATGTGCTTGTGATGTTTCGCGACGATGGGCGAGAGAGCGTCGCGGAGAGCCGGTTCGGTCGGAGCTGCCGCGTAGAGCTCGTGGAGCACGCGCACCTCCGCCGTCTCGAAGACCGACCACAGCCCGCGGATGGCACGCTCGAGCGCATCCTTGCCCGACCGGTGGGTGCGCATCGCGCGACGAAACTTCGGAAACAGTGAGGAACAGAGCTCCTCGGCCGCCGCGGAAAGCAGCGCCTCCTTCGTTGCAAAATGTTTGAACAGCGCTCCCTGGGATACCCCCGCGCGCGCGACGATTTCGCTCGTTGTCGTGTTCGCATACCCCAGCTCGACGAGCGATTGAATGGTGGCGTCGAGAAGGGCCCGGCGAGTCGTCGCCTTTCGATCGGCCTGTGTGCGGCGCGTCATCACGATCCTCGCACCATAGCAGGGCCGTCAGCTCGACCACGCGCCCCTCTCGCTCGTAACTACGCGGCTTGGTTGAACAATAAAAAGTGACTAGTCGCTTTCTATCTATGGAGCTATGCCCGAGAACATGTCTCCGCTGCTCATCTTGCTGGCGGTACCGCTCTTCCTTGCGACTTTCTGTGGTGAAGGGTGGCTACGGCGGCGTCGCGGGATGTCATTCGACGTCGCCGACGGGGTCACGAGCGTGGGGATGGGAGCGGCATTCCTCGTCATCAACTTGCTCGCCTCCGGCCTCATCGTCGCCCTCATTCAGGTGTTGTACGAACATCGGCTTTGGGACCTGGGCGGCGGCGCGTGGGTGTGGGGACTTGCTCTCGTCGCCGACGACCTCGTGTTCTACTGGGCGCACCGCACCTCCCACGAGGTCCGCTTCTTCTGGGCGACGCACGAGGCGCACCATTCGAGCGAGCAGTACACGCTCACGACCGCGCTGCGGCAGCCGTGGACAGAGCCGATCGCCGTCGTGTTTTGGTTCCCGCTGCCACTTCTCGGTCTACCGCCGCAAATGCTTCTTACTGTGCACACCGCGAACCTCATCTACCAGTACTGGATCCATACCGAGCTCGTAGGACGCCTCGGGATCCTCGAATGGATCTTGAACACGCCATCGCACCACCGCGTCCACCACGGCTCGAACCCCCGCTACCTCGACAGGAATCACGGAGGCATCTTCATCGTTTGGGACCGGTTGTTCGGCACCTTCGAGCCCGAGACGGAGCCGCCGGTGTACGGGCTGACCAATCCTCTGGTAAAGCGCGGCGCCGTCCACGCGTCGTTTCACGAATGGCTCAGCATCTTGCGCGACTTGCGACGGGCACGCACGTGGCGCGGACGCATGACGGCTCTCTTCGGCCGGACCGGCACGGACTATCTCGCCTGTGAGCGAAAGCCCGCGGCTCGTTGAAGGGCATCTATCGGGCACCAGGCCATTCGGACCGTGTTGGTTCTCCGGAGCGCGGCATCGACCTTGCCCGGACAAGGCGAAACCACGCGCTATCGCGAAGTTCATCTCGCGCGCTTCGCCGTGCGCGGCCATAATGCCGCCGATGCGACGGGTGCCCAAGGCCTGCTCGAGGGCAAGAAAGCCGTCGACTTGACTCTGGATCCGCGTGATCCCATGCACCTTGTCGTTCTCTCGTCGTCGGTTGCCGATATCGACGACGAAGGTATCGTCACAAGCTCGCGAGCGCCGTCACGAGGCGTCACGATCGGCGACATCGCAGCGGCGCCATTCTCTTTGGGTGGGCTCGGCATCTTGAGCACGCGTTCGCTGATGACGTTCGCCGCCATCTCGGTCGTCCCACCGCCGATGCACATCGCCTGTCGCATCAGGAAGTCGATGCCCCACTCGGCGAGCTCGCCATCATCATCGACCCAGGTGCCACCGGCGCTTGCGGCAAGCTCGAAGGCGATGGTCGCCCGGCGCGTTTCGGCCAGGCCCACGAACAGACGGGCGATGGCGGAGGACTGATCCGACATCGTGCGCGTCACGATGCCTTGACCGATGCGCCGGCTGAGCGCTTCGCCCACCAGTTGGAGCGTCTCGGCTTCACCGATCAGCTCACGCGCGCGCGGGTCTGTCAGTCTGCCGGCGGCGCGTGCGATCGCGTGCATCGTGGCACCCGCCCCGCCAGTCCTGGTCGTACCCTCCGGCATGGTGACCAGCGGCGAGTTGCGCCCCATTCGCTCGTGAAACATCCAGCGGCTGCCGACTGTCCAGCCATCGTTGACCCCACCGATGCGCTGGGTGTCGGGGACGCGCAGGTCGGACATGAATTCCTCGCAGAACTCGTTCGAACCGTTCAGCATCTCGATTCGCCGCATCTCGATTCCGGCACTCTTGATCGGGAACATGAACACCGTGAGCCCGCTGTGCTTCGACACGTCCCAGTCCGTTCGAGCTAGGCACAAGGCCCAGTCGGACCACCACGCGCCGGTCG
>DATHEQ010000063.1:0-40449 GCA_035318505.1 Polyangiaceae bacterium
GTGCGGTGAGCTCACGCATCACGAAGCCCGCCAGCGCGGCGAGCGAGACCAAGGCGCTGATGGTGATGGCCCTCGACTCGAACCAGTCGTTGCGCGTCCCCTCTTCCAGAACGTACTGCAGCGTCGCCAATCCCACCGCGAGCAGGGCAATGCCCGACCAGTCCATGTTTCGCCGTTGCTGCTCGGCCATGGCGAGGTTGGCGGCGCGGATATCCTCGGGCTCGTACACGAAGCGCTGCACCATGAAGAGCGCGAGCGCGCCGACCGGAAGATTGATGTAAAAAATCCACTCCCAGCTGTAGTTGTCGACGATGTACCCACCGAGCGTGGGACCGAATGCGGGACCGAGCACGACCGCCACGCCGAAGAGCGCCATGGCCATTCCCTGCTCTTTGGGCGGGAATGTCTGACGCAAAATGGCCTGCTCGGTCGGCTGGAGCGCGCCCGCGCCGAGCCCCTGCAAAAACCGAAAGGCGACCAGCATGGGCAACGTCCGCGCCAAGCCGCAGAGCGCCGAGCCCACTACGAAGAGCGCCAGCGCAGCCATGTAGACGCGTTTTTGGCCGAAGAAACGCCCGACGAAAGCCGTGAGCGGCATGATCACCACGTTGGCAATCACGAACCCGGTGGTGACCCACGTCACCTCCTCGACCGAGGCGCCCATGGCCCCGCGCAGATGTGGCGTAGCGACGTTCACGATCGACGAATCGATGGTGCCCATCAGTGTGCCGAACGTCACCGAAATCGTGACGAGCCATTTGTTGACGGGTGCACGCACGACCCCTGCGGCTGTGGTCATCAGCGCCCTGCCCCGTGCAAGAAGAACTCGCTCAGCGCGGCGACGCGCGAGGCGGGCGACATCGGCGGCGCGCCGTACAGGTCGCGCAAGAGCGTACTGCGCAACGCGCCAAGCAGCATGACGGGAAACGCGTTATTGGGGTCGGACCGCAGGACTTTCTCGCGATGTCCGACCTTGAGCAGCACCTCGAGAAGGTCGTAGAGCTTCTTCACGGTGTTGGTTTGCTTGGCGCCACTCTTGTGCTCGCTCATGAACACGATCTCCAAAAATGATCGATGCTCTTCGAAGTGGTCGATGATCGCGGTCAAGAATGCGTCGAGCTGCTTGCGAAAAGGTTCTTTCGCGACTTCGGCTCGACGCTGATCGATGCGCTCGTACATCTCGTTGCGCCGTTGCTCGATGAGCGTCTTCAGCAACGCGTCGCGATCTTTGAAATGGTTGTACAGCGTTCCCACCGCCACCCCGGTCCGCTCGGCGATCTGGGCCATGGAGGCGCCGTGCAGCCCCTCCTCGGCGAAGACTTCCTCGGCGGCGGCGAGCACCGATCGAACCGTCTCCTTGCGGATCCGGTCACGCAGTCGATGAGTACCGCGTACAAATTGTGAACTTGAATTCATATCTTGTGTGACGATGACAAATCGGACGGCGGCCGTCAAGGCGGCCCTCTGGGCGCCGGGCCTACATTCGAAGGCTCTCGGGTTGTGCGTGCCTCGGCGATCGCCGAAACTGCCGCGATGACCGCTCCCGCCGATCCGGTGCCCATCGAGCCCCCGCCACGACGCTCACGGCTTCGTACCGTAGGAATGTCGATCGCGCTCGGATTGACGATCCTCGCGGGTCTGGCTTGGGTCGCGCGCGCCTTTTATGTCGAGACGTTCAAGGTCGCGTCGCCCGGCATGGGGCCGAACCTCCTCGTCGGCGACCACATCGTCGTTCGCAAGGACGCGTACGGGGCGCGCGAGCACCGCCTTCCCGCCCGGGGCGACGTCGTGGTCTTCCCGAACCCCGAACATCCCGAGCAAGACGACATCGGCCGGGTCATCGGCCTCCCGGGCGACACCCTCAGCGTCGAGCAAGCGGCGGTTTTCATCAACGGCTGGAGAATTCCCACCTGCGTGATGGGGGTCGGCGAAGTGAACGTCGGCGACGCAGACCACGCCGGTATCGCGGTGGTCGAGCTGCTCGCCGACACTGCCTACATCGTGTTCCACGATCAACCGAAGGAAGAATCCGAGGAAGGATCAGAGGGCCATCATCACGGCGCCAAATCGGAGGGGCCCTATACCGTCCCCAACCAAGAGGTATTCGTTCTCGGTGATAACCGCGAGCACAGCCATGATTCACGCTACTGGTTCGCCGGCCGCGGCGGAGGGGTTCGCCTCGATCAGATCAAAGGGCGCGCCAGCACCATCGGGATGTCGTTCGCTCGATCCGGACGCGCTACCTGGTCGAGAGTCGGTTCGAGCTTGTTGGGCGCGCCGCAATGCCCGCAGGGGTTCCCGCCGCCCGCGTGCGCGGCGCTCGAGCGTTGTCTAGCAAGCCCCCCCTCCCGCGACGTGACGACACCCCCGCCCGGCAGAAGTCTCGACGTAGCGAGTCCTTGATCTCACAAGGGTTTTTGGCGCCACCACCGGACGTCGTCCGCGCGAACCCTCCCCGCATCGCTCGGCGCTTGTACAATTGGGGAACGTCGTTGGGTCTATCTAGAAGTAGAGCCGCAATGGCACCCGAGGAGATCACCGAGGCGTACGTGAAGTACGGGCCTTATGTCTTGCGGCGGTGTCGGCGCATTTTGGGTAGCGAGGCCGCCGCTCAAGATGCGCTGCAGGAGGCATTCATGCGCCTGGTGCGGCGTGCCGATCTGTTCGCGGGCGCAGAATCCAAGCTGGCGTGGCTTTACCGGGTGGCAGAGAGGTGCTGTTTCGATCAGCTCTCGCGTCCAGCGACGCGCGCTTCGCGTCCGATCGAAGAGCTTCGCATGGGAGACCCCTGGGAGCCGAGCTCGGCGATGCAAACCGAGGACCGCGATGTCGTCTTGAAATTTCTAGGAGGGCTCGACGCCAAGCTGAGGCAAGTCGCCGTCCTGCATTACATGGATGAGATGGGCCAAGAGGAGATTGCCCGAGCGGTCGGCTGCTCGCGCCAAACGGTGGTCAACCGACTTACGGCAATCAAACAGCGCGTGGAGACTTTTCGATCGGAGCGGCTACTGTCGGTCGAAGCGCGATGAGCGAGCACCCCAGTCGCTTTATGCTAGAGCGCCATTGCGTGGGCGATCTCTCGCCTGCCGAGCGTGACAAAACCGTGTTTCACCTGGAAAGCTGCCCGTCGTGCCAGGTGCGAATCGGCGACATGAAAGAGCAGGCGGACCGCGATCTCGCCTTGGCTCCGCCCGGTGAATTCGTGACCCAATTGTCGGCGCGTATGGGTCGCGAAGAGCGCCGCAGCTCGGCATTTCGCCGATGGGCGGCCGTGGGCGTGGCTGCGGCCATGGCCGCTGCGGCGGCGTTGATCATCGCGCCGCGCACGGACGACGCGATCGCGCTGCGTGGTTCCGGCTTGCAGGTTCATCGCAATCGCGATGGTATGGCGAAGCTGATGGATAGCGGGGATCACATCAGGGCGGGCGATGCCCTTCGCGTCGTCGTCACGCTGCCTCATCCGGAGCCCGTGGACGTGTGGTTCGTCGATGCGACCGGCCGCGTCGATCGGCTGCTAGCGACCGGGCCAGCATCGCTCGGCACGGGTGAACGGGCGCTGCCCGGCAGCGCCGTGGTCGATTCTCCATGTTCCGATATGTGGGTCGTGGTCGGGGTGGGGGCCGCTTCGGCGTCGAGCGCCGAAGCAGCTCTGAAGCGACTCGGCCCGGGTCCTCGCAACGCCGGCGATGATTGGGTGCCGAAGGGGTGTTTGGCTCGTCAGCTGCGGTGCGAATGAAAGCGCTCGCACTGACCTGCGCGCTCATCATCCTCACGTTGGTCGTCAGGAATGCCGGGGCCGAATCCCTCGCCGACAACCGCTTCGTCGTTGTCGTCGGTGCCAACGTGGGAACGGCGAATGACGACCCGCTCCGCTATGCGGAAAGCGACGCTGAACGATTCCGCGACCTGCTGGTCGAGCTCGGCGGTGTGCCGGCGGAGCGCGCTTTTCTGCTGCTCGGGGGCAAGCCGGAAGGGCTATGGCGCGTTCTCAGCGAGGTGCGCGGTCGCGTGGCCGAGCTTTCGCGCATGGGAAGAAGCTCCACCGTCGTCTTCTATTTCTCGGGCCACGGCGACGGCGAGGCGCTCCACCTTCCCTCTGGGCTGATTCTCCTTTCCGATCTCCGGCGTGAGCTCGCCGCCGTGCCAGCGCGTTTGCAGATCACCATGCTCGACGCATGCCGGACCGGAGGCCGCGTCAAAGGGGTCACGCGCGGCCCGTCCGTGCAGGTTGCGCTCGGCCCCGAAGGGCCCCATGGCACCGTCGAGCTCCGCGCCTCGTCGGAAGGGGAAGCCGCGCAAGAATCCGAGGAGCTCGAGGGCGCCATCTTCACGCACTTTCTCGTCTCTGGCATGCGTGGCGCAGCGGATACCGACGGTGACGGCGGCATTACGTTGAGCGAGCTCTATTCGTATACGTTTCGGCGCACGCTGCTCCGAAGCGGCACCGCGCAGGTGCTGCAGCATCCGGAGCTTGCCGTCGACCTGTCCGGCGCCGGAGAAGTGGTCCTCACGCGACCGAAACTTGCCTCGGCGACGCTGGATGTCCCAGCCAATCCCGGTCGCTACCTCATCTTCGCGATGCCCAGCTCGCGCGTCGTCGGTGAGCTCAGCGGGATCGGCGCGTCGCGGCTGGCGGTACCACAGAGCCGCCTCTTGGTGGTGCGGCGCCAGGGCGAGGACACGCGGGTGGCGGAGCCCGACCTCACCATGGGTGGATCACGTACGCTCGGCGAAGCGGATTTCCGGCCGGTCGCGCGAGAGCAGCTCGTCACCCGGGGGGGCCGGCTCGCGCTCCGTTCGCTGCAGATCGAAGAAGCCGTGGGCTTCGAGTGGGCCTCGCAGCGCGCAGAAACGGCGGCGCTCAGCACCGCCCTTCGCCTCTCTTATCTCGGCTCTCTCGAGTACGCCCTCGATGCCCGGTTCGTGGCCGGCAACGTCGCCGTCGGGCACTACTTCGGTGATGCCCGCGCCATTGGGCTATCGGCAATGGTCGGCGTTCGAACCGTGTGGGGCGACCGGGCCAGAATGAGCGTCGGCATTGGTCCCGAGGTCCGCGTATCGTGGCAGCATCTGGACGAGCGAACGGGGATCGCGAATGAAGACCACACGTTTACGGAGATCGGTCCTCGGGCTGCCTTGAGGTTCGGGATGCCCGTCGGTCATGACATCACCGTCTCGGGTGAGGCGGCTTTTACCCCCCTCTTCCGGCGTGAGCACGAAAGGGACAAGCCGGCCACCATCGCGGTTCATGCCGTGCTTGCCGGAAACGTTGGGTTCGGTTATGCCTTCTAGTAATGGCCAAGGGCGTTTTCTTGAGCCTTATTCGCCGTCGCGGGAGATGACGGATGAAAACAAGCGGAACCGAACTGCTCTCGGCACTCGCGTTATTCCTTAGCGCGTGCGGCAGCGCCGCGTCTTACAACTACGACGTGCCCCCGTCGATCGAGGGGCAACCGCCCGCGCTCGCGAGGATGAGCGGCAAAATCGTAGGTGATATCGACGCGGATTCTAGCTGTTTGAATATTGCTCTCGTCTGGTTTCCCGTTTCGCCTTCGCAGGAAAAATACCAAGTCAGCCAAACCGTAAAGCCCAAGTGGGCCTCGAAGCAGTTCGAGGTCGAGATTTCGCAGCAGCCGCCGCCCGACGCCATCGAGGGCGCGGACATGATGCGTTATGGTCAGGCCGAGGTCGTTCTTTACGAAGATCGCGACGGCAATGGCGAGCTCGATCTCGTGACCCGCGACCGGATGTCGCGCGACCTCATCCTGGGGCGAGCGGATGGCGTGCGCGTGTGGTGGCTTCCCGCCGGCTCACCGGCCACGGCCGACAAGCGAGGCTACAAGCCCGTCCGACCGGGTTTGAGCGTGACCTACGGTCCTATCGAAGCCGCACCCGAGCCGGGCGACTGCGCGCCGGATCATGACATGGGCGGGTCGTGGAGACCGGTCTGCCCGCCGTCCAAAATCAAGGAGCCCGCCAAGGACGTCTCCAACGACTCGCTGTTCACCATCCCGATGACCAACGATCCGAAGCTTCAGGCATACGCCTGCCTTGGCTTCTGGGGCACGACGCGACAGAAATCGGATGAGTGGTCGGACAAGACGGCGGGCTGGTACGCCCCCGAGGTTCGCAAAAAAATCTGTAACCCCCAGACGTGTGACTCGACTGGCGAGGGGGGCCCGCTCGATCTGCCGGTCGCGGGTCGCAGCGTGCAGATCCAGTGCAATCCCCAAAAGACCATTTATTCGTGGAAGGATTGCGAGCCCGACCCGAAGCTCTGCGACACCGTCTTCTGCCACGAAGGCCGCGGTGCGCGCAATCCCGACGACGCTCCGCCGGCCGACTGGCCGGCTGTCTGCAGGTAGCGCCGTCTTCGAGCGCCGCGAACCGGGCTGACGGCGCGCCTTGCCCGCGCAGCCGCGAGGGCGCGTGCGCTCGAGTGCGCCCTTGTACAAACTCCGGGGCTCACCCGGTCTTCCTCGGTATGACGAACCCAGGAAGGGTCCGCTCTGCTTGTCTGAAGACAGCATTGGCCCTTCGCTAGCCGCAAACGGAATCAGAAGAAAGCGCTGACGACAGGGCACACCTCGTCGGCGCCGGCGAATGGTCTTGTCCGAAGAGACGCTGGATCCGCGTTCACCCCCGCCGAGGGTGAACGCCGCGACTGCGTTTGCCGATCAACACGCAAAAGGAATTGGAGACAATGCTAAAGAGGACATTCTGGCGATGGTTGGTGGGTGCGTTCGCCGTCGCCTTGTGCCTTTTGCCCAAAACTTCGCGGGCGCAGCAGAGCATGGGCACGTTGACCGGCACCGTCATCGACGCGTCGACCAAGCAGCCGGTGGCCGACGTGGTCGTGACGGCTACGTCGCCGAGTTTGCAAGGCGAGCAGCTGGTCGTCACCGATTCGTCGGGCCTTTATCGCATCCCCTCGCTGCCGCCTGGCACGTACATCGTTCGCCTCGAAAAGGAGCAGTTCAGACCTTTCTCGCGCGACAAGATCCAGCTGCGCGCCGACACGACACTCCGCGTTGACGCGCAGATGCTTCCCGAAGCGCTGAAGGGCGACGAAGTCACCGTCGTGGCCAGGCCGCCCTCGGTCGATATCGGATCGAGCTCCACCGGCGCGAACATCTCGCAAGATTTCACCCGGCGCATCCCTGTCGGCGCTCCCGGCGGCAAAGGTGGCGGCTCGCGCTCCTTCGAAGCCGTCGCGGAAACGACGCCCGGGGCCAACGCCGACACCTACGGCACGTCGATCAACGGGACCACTTCTCCCGAAAACCAGTACGTGCTCGACGGGATGTCCGTCAACAACCCCGCTTTCGGCGTGGTCGGCACCCCGCTCTCGATGGAGTTCATCAAAGAGGTGAACGTCATCAGCGGCGGTTACATGCCCGAGTACGGGCGCGCTACCGGCGGCATGATGAACGTCGTGACCAAGTCTGGCTCCAACGAGTTTCATGGCGGGGTCTTCGGGTACTACTCGCCGGGCGCCCTCGAGGGAACGCGTTCGCTCGTGCGCGCCGCCGGACAAACGGTGGGGACCGACACGTCGCTCGGATACATTGGCGATATCGGTCTCGACATCGGCGGCCCTATCGCGAAAGACAAACTGTGGTTTTACGCCGGCGTCGACTTTGCGCGGACCAAGTTCAATATGCGCCGCACGCTCAACGCGACACGACTCAATGCCGACGGGACGGTCGACGTCAACGCCGCTAACCAGGGGATCCAGGACTACATTCCCGGAACGGAGTCGAACTGGGTGGCCGAGTCGACGCAGATTCAGGCCATGGGCAAGTTGACCTACGCGCTAAATCAGGACAACCAGCTGGCGCTCGCCATCTACGCGACGCCCACCGAAACCGGCGGTAACGGCAAATATTCCATCACGCCGGCTACCGGGCAGCCGGAGACCGACCCCCGCGTGACGGCTGGACTCAACGGACCGTACGCCGCGCTGGCCCACAAGCAGCTCGGTAGCTCGCTCGACACGAGCCTCAAGTGGACCTCGGCCTTCAGTAACAAGCGCATCTTGCTCGATACGACCATCGGCTGGCACCACGAAACGGGCGGCATCTTGCCGTCGGACGGCTCCGAACCGGGAACGCAGGATGGTCTCGCCGGCGTTTCGCGCGTGGTGTGGCGCCGTAACATCAATCCGGGATTTCACAACATCAGCGATTTCGAACCCGACATCATTCCCGCCGGCTATTGCCAAACGGCGGCTGCCTGCCCGGTAACTACTTACAACACCGGCGGGCCGGACCTGATCCGCAGGCAGAGCTTGGATCGCCTTCAGGCGCGCAGCATCCTCACCTACCTTGTGCAAGGCGCGGGGCACCACGTCATCAAAGCCGGTATCGATATCGAGTCGATGGCATATCACAACACCAAAGCCTATTCCGGCACGGTGCGCTACCGCGAGTCGACGCGGGGCACGAACTTCGCGTGGAACCGCGGATACGGCTTTTTGTCGGGTCCCGACGGGGCCGTCGTACTCGACAAGGTCACGAACAACACGCGATCGCTCACTGCCGGCGGCTTCATCCAGGACAGCTGGAGCGTCATGGACAAAGTGACGCTGAACCTCGGCGTACGTTACGACGCGCAGTTCCTTTACGACACCTACGGCAACCGCGGCCTCAGCCTCCCCAACCAATGGTCACCTCGCGCGGGCGTGATCTACGATCCCACCCAGTCGGGTCGCGCCAAGCTCTTCGGAAACTTCGCCCGCTTCTACGAGAGCGTCCCCCTCGACATGGCCGACCGCGCGCTGTCCGGCGAAAGCGGCATCACCGCCGTGCAAAACTCGGGTTGCAACGACATCTCGCCCAACGGCCCTTGCGTGGGCGCGGCCAACCGACAGCGCCGAACGGGCACCCCGCCGAACGACGTCTTCGCCGCTGCAGGCGGCGCCGGGGCGATCCCCATCGATCCCGATATCAGGCCGCAGTCCTCCGACGAAATCGTGGCCGGCGGGGAATACGAGCTCATGCGCGATGCGCGCATCGGCCTCAGCTACACCAAGCGATGGATGAACTACGTCATCGAGGACATGAGCCGCGACGAAGCGCAGACGTATTTCCTCGGCAACCCCGGGCACGGCATCGCCGGCGACTTTCCCAAGCCAAGGCGCGACTATGACGCGGTGACGCTTTACCTGAGCAAGGTGTTCGCCGACGATTGGCTGGCCCAGGCGAGCTACACGGTGTCGTACTTGCGCGGCAACTACGCCGGCCTATTTCGCCCCGAAACGGCGCAGCTCGATCCCAACATCAACTCGGACTTCGACCTGCGCTCGCTCCTTTCCAACCGCGACGGGCCGCTGCCCGGCGATCGCACGCACCAAGTCAAGCTCTTCGGCGCCAAAGATTGGCTGCTCACGAACGAGCACCACATCACCACCGGCGTGTCGCTGAAGGGGCGCTCGGGGACCCCAACCGGGTATTTGGGCTCTCACCGCATCTACACGCTCGACGAGACGTTCATCCTTCCGCGCGGGTCGGGCGAGCGCACGCCCTGGGAGTTCGGAGCCGACGTTCAAATCGGATACCGATTCAATATCGACAAGGACAAGACGGTTCAGGCGACGATTGATATTTTCAATGTCTTGAATCTTCAGGCCGTCAGCACGAAAGACAACCGCTACACGGCGTCGGACGTGCTTCCGGTCGTGGGCGGCTCCGCCAACCCCGATGGCACCATTTCGGGCCTGAGGCACAGCGACGGCACCACCTTCGATCCCAGCGAGAAGAATCCGAACTTCGGCCGCCCCACGGCCTACCAGGCGCCGCGTGTGTTTCGATTTGGGCTGCGCACGACGTTCTGAAGATTCGCGCACCGCGCTACTGTAGGCCCTCCTCCCCGGTTTCCGCCGCCTGCCGCGCCCGATCCGCCGCCGCCCCTCCAGTGCCGCTAGCCAGCGTTGGCGCGGCGCGGGGGCGGCGAAGGGTCATTTTTCGCGGCTCGTGTTAAGGAGGTCGACCATGACCGTCGAAATCCGCCGACACACGCCGGGGGGCGACACGGCCGACTTCGTTCGCGCCGGGGCCGAGATCTTTCGCGACGACCCGATGTGGGTAGCGCCGTTGCAGATGATGATCGGCGATCGGCTCGATCCCAAGAAAGAACCGTTCCATCAGCACGCGGAAGTGGTCCTGTTCACGGCGTGGAAGGGCGGCCGCCTCGTGGGGCGCACGTCGGCCACTGTCGATCGCGCCTGGCTCGATACGTGGAAGGACGCGACGGGGCACTTCGGATATTTCGACACCATCGACGACGTCGAGGTGGCGCGCGCTCTGCTAGGCGAAGCCGAAGCATGGCTCAAGGACCGCGGAATGAAGCGCATGAACGGTCCCATGTCCCTTTCGGCCAACCAAGAAGTCGGGCTGCTCGTCGATGGCTTCGACCATCCTCCGGTCCTCGACATGGCCCATTCGCGCGGCTACCAGGGCGCGCTCGCCGAAGCCGCGGGGCTCGTCAAAGAGAAGGACCTTTTTGCTTGGCGCTACGAAACGAAACAAGGCTTCAATGCGCGCACCGAAAAGGCGTGGCAGCACCTGGCCGAAACGAAAGAGGTGCGGCTTCGCTCCGTCAATCTGCGCAAGCTGCGCGCCGAGCTCGACCTCATCATGGAGATTTACAACGAGACATGGTCAGGAAAGTGGGGCTACGTCCCCATCTCGAGCGCCGAGCTCGACAAGATGGCGTCCGACATGTCCCTCGTGCTCGATCCCGAAATGGCCTTCATCGCGGAGATCGACGGCAAAGCCGCAGGCATGTGCATCACCGTCCCCAATCTCAACGAAGTCATCGCCGATCTCGAAGGTAAGCTTTTTCCGTTTGGCTGGGCCAAGCTCCTTTGGCGCACCAAAGTGAATCATCCACACTCGGCCCGTCTCATTCTGCTCGGCGTTCGCGAAGCCATTCGCCGCAACGTCAAGCGCTATGGATTTCTCTCCGCCGCGATGTACGTCGAAGTCGCCAAACGAGGCCGCGCCAAAGGTTATGAATGGGCCGAGCTGTCATGGACGCGCGAAGACGACGCGCCCATCAATCTCGGTATCCGGTCGATGGGCGCGCGCGTCTACAAGACCTATCGTGTCTACGAAAAGCCCCTTACGTAAACGCCGCGACCGCGGGGTCTAGTTTGACCCTCGAGGAAGAGACGCTTGAGCGGACGCGCGAATGGCGAATCGTCTTGACGGGCCTGTCCTCGAATTCGATGATCGGAGATCATGGACGCTGCCCCTATGCTCATTCATCGACCGTCGTCGCATCGAACGATGGCAATCATGATCCCCTTGGCGGTGGCGCTCGCGGTGGCGACGTCGGGCATAGCGTCGGCGGCCGCACCCGAGGAGCGGCCGGACACGCCTTCGCCGCCCAGTGTCGCTAGCTCGAACGCTGCATCGACCACCTCGGCCGACCTCGCGCCGCCCCCTCCTCCGCCCGAACAACCGCGACACCCCTGGTTCGGCGGGCTCGGCTACGCTTCCATCGCTCCGTTCTTCGGGCAAGTGAGCGCGCTCGAATCGGGGTTGCGTGCTCCCGAAGCGCTCGGAGAAAGCTACGGCGTCGGTGACGGGGCGTTCTTGCTCGGCGGCGGAGGCGGCGCTGTGCTCTTTGGTCATCTCTGGTTGGGCGGCCACGGCTTTGGTCTTCTGACTTCGTCATTTCACAACGCGCGCGGCGACGCCGTGTTGACGGGGGGCGGCGGCGCCTTCGAGCTCGGCTACGTGCTCAGCACGAGCCCCAAGATGCTCGTTATTCCCTTCTTCGGGCTAGGGGGCTTTGCTTACAACCTCGAGGTCACGAACAACACCGCGCAGGCGATGCCTCTTCTCAATGCGTTCGCGCTCTCAGCCGGCGATTCCAAAACATTCACCGCCGGGTTCGCAACCATCGAAGCGGGGCTTCGCTTTCAGCGCTTGCTCTTCTCTCGCAACGGGGGAATGAGCGCAGGGCTCGAGGCAGGCGTCTTGCGGTCCCTCAACAACGGTCCCTGGCTTTCCGGACGCAGCGAGTTCACGCATGAAGAAGGCGCCACGCTCGATGGTGTGTACGTGCGCGTCAACATCGGTGGAGGCGGGTTCGTCTTTCGGTAGTCAGCGCAACGTGCGGGTCGACTTGCGCCGCCCGCGGCGCAACCCGACCAGCCCGACAGCAAACGCGGCCAAGAGTCCGCGCAGCTGATCGCCGCTGCTCGCGGTGGGCGATGCACCGATGCGACATGAGCAACCTCCGTCGTCGGAAGCACCCGTGCCACCGGCGCCGGTCGTGCTGCCGCCCGTTCCTCCCTTGCCGCCGGACGATGTTCCCGCGCTGCCTCCTGCAGCGCCGCCGGATCCGCCGGTTGCTCCTCCGGTACCGCTCGCGCCGCCGGTTGCACCACCCGCTCCAGCGCCGCCCATTCCCGCACCGCCCGAGCCACTCGCGCCACTCGAACCACCGGAACCACCCTTGCCCGCGCCCCCGCTGGCACCAGCAGCGCCACCGGTGCCACCGGTGCCGCCGCTACCCGCCGCTCCGGACGCGCCTGCTGCTCCGGCGGCACCCGCTGCTCCAGCGGCACCGTCAATCGTTCCGTCGCTCGGGGCATCGGACGAGCCTTCAGATGCGTCGCCCGTCGCGGCGTCACCGCCGTCCGCTCCGCCTTTGCCCGCTGCGCCGGCCGCGCCGGCCGCACCGGCCTTGCCGCCCGAACCCGCTGCGCCCGCCTTGCCGCCGTCGGCGCCGCCCGCCCCGCCCGTACCGCCGTCAGGAGGCTGGAGGATTTCGCCAATGGGCGTCGAGAGAATGTACGTCGCGGAGTTCGCGTTCCCGCCGCCACCCCAATGAATACCCGTGACTTTGAGCGCGGTGTCATTGAGCACAGTGGCGCCACTGCTGCCCGGCTCGGTGTCGCATTGATAACTGAATTGCGTCGCGCTGGGGCTCTGCACCGCGCAGGTCGTCGACCATTCCAGGGGGCGTCCCCCCGGGTGGCTGAAAATCGTGAGTGTCGCCCCCGACGGCGCCTTGGCGCTCCAGTCGACCGGTATGAAATCGGGGGGAACGGGCGACACCTCGAAAATGGCGTAGTCGAGCCGGCTTGCCCCCGTCGTCTGTTGCATGGCGCGTATACGCGTGAGGGTCGAGGTGCTCGCCGTGCCGCCGCTCGTGTTGCCCCACTGAACGACGTTTCCCATACACGTACTGCCGCTGGTGCAGGAAATGTCGTTCTGCCGGGTAGCGCCGGCGCTAAAGCAGTGTCCCGCCGTAATCCCGATGCCATTGCCGAGATGCGTCGCCGTACAGAAGCCGCTGGTGCTGCTGCTGGTCTTGGCGAGTCTGCCGAACGCGTTGATGTAAGCTTGGTACTTGGCGGGAACGTTGGCACCGCCCGCCTGAACTTTGACGAGATCGTTGTTGCCGATGATGACGCCGTCGGCGGTCGTCCCGAGTTCCTCGCCGTCGCCGCTCGTCGCTTGATCGCTGCACGCCGTAATCGCCGCCAAGCATCCGCTCGTCAATCCCAAAGCCGAAGCGTAGGCGCCCCATTTCCTTCGTAGCATTCTCATCGCTTCGTCTTTCTGGATCGTCCGCTTAAGTTGTGCGCCTAACCGCTCCCAATCTGTTCGCTTGGAAGTATCGAGTTCAGTAGCGCATAGCAGCGTCCTTCTCAATTCGTTTCGGCGGCTCTTATCATCAAACGCCGAATGCGTTCATCACGCCATTCAGCCCAAGGCGCAGTTTTCCACGCGCCCTACGCTGATGACGCGCGCTTCGTAAAGGATGCGCTGCGTCGAACGTGTGCGCTCATGTCGAATGGCGGTGTTCGTTGTCCGATCGGCAACGATGATCGACCGCGGGGCGACGCAAAAGCACCGGTGCAAACGTCGCAGCCAATGAGATCGGCCTGATCGACCTGTAACTTTCTAGGGAAAGATGTGGGGCGTCTTGCGGATCATGCGGCCGCGAGATCGTGTTAAACAGCGCGCATGCGAGGAACGGCGCTTGCTCTCGTCACGGCTTCAATCCTTTCACTCGTTGCTTGCGGCGGCGACGACTCGACGACCGCGACGGGAGGCTCCGGAACGGGTGGGGTCGGTGGCAGCGGGGGCGGCTCCGGCACAGGCGGTAGCAGCGGAGCAGCGGGCACCGGCGGCATCGCCGGAAGCGGTGGAAGTAGCGGCGGTCAAGCCGGTACGACGTCGCGTGATGGGTCGGCGCCGATGGACGCGCGCGCCGATACGCCCACCGGAACCAACGACGCCGCAGCCGATCGACCATCGACGATCGATGCGCCCGGGAGCGACAGCGGAACCGGCGACGCGACGCCTATACCCGACGGTTCTCCCACGGACACGAGCTCACCGCCCGAGGGCGGTCAACCCGACTCGCTACCGCCCAGCGACGGTTCGAGCGGTGACGCGCCTTCCGACGCCCGAGCCGACGGTCCAGCGGGAGACGGCGCAGCCAGCATGGTTCTCACGAGTTCCGCCTTCGCCGAAGGTGACATGCTCCCCGCCGACTTCACCTGCACGGGCACGAATGTGTCGCCGCCGCTCCAGTGGACCGCTGGGCCGTCGGGCACCATGAGCTATGCGCTCATCCTCACCGACCGGACTCCGGGCGGTGTTCTCATCCATTCCATTATCTACGACATTCCCTCGAGCGTGATGTCGCTGCCCATGAACGTCGAGAAGCTGGCCAATCCCACGACGCCGGCCGGCGCCAAGCAACTGCGCGCTTACGACAATACGACCTACGGCTATATGGGCCCGTGTCCGCCGAGCGGCACCCACAATTACGAGTTCAGCGTGCGTGCCGTCGACGTCACGGCTCTTCCGGGTGTAATGACGACGTCGTCCCGCACGATGGCCGAGCCAATCATTACGATGCACACGCTGGCGAGCGGCCTTCTCAACGTGACCGCCAAAAAATAATCGCGCGCATCCTCACGGCGTCCGAAGCGACGCGGTCTGTGCGCTGATCCACGCCCGAAACGCAGCCACCGGTTTGCGCCGGACGGTCTCGCGGGTGCCCACCAAGTAATAGGCGTGTCCCGTCGGCAAGGGCCGGTATTTGGGGAACGCGAGCGCGAGACGGCCGCTCGCGAGGTCGTCACATGCCAGCGCCCACCGTGCGAGCGCGATGCCCTGACCGCGAATGGCTGCCTCGACGAGCATGCCAGAATCGGTGATCTCGTGACGGCGCGCGCCGGTCAAGTCGCGCACGCCCGATGCTTGCAACCAGCGCGACCACACGTCGGGATCGTCGTCGTAGAGTAGGGTCTGATGCGCGAGATCGGAGGCGAGTCGCAGTTTGGTTCGTGCGAGCAGCGCGGGGGCGCCGACGACCACCCACGCGTCGTCGGCGAGCTTTTGACAGACGAGACCGGGGTAGCGTCCCGATCCGTAGCGAATTCCTAGATCGAATGGTTCGAGATCGAAATCGACGACATGCGCGCTCGTCGAGAGGCGAAGATCGATGTTGGGGTACGCTTCGAAGAAGCGCCCGAGACGGGGCACGAGCCAGCGTGCGGCGAAGGAGGGGATGATGCTGACGGACACGAGCGGGCGCTCGCGATTGACGGGCGCGCGCAGCTTGGCGTTGGCTTCGCGCAGCCGATGAAAGATGCGATAGAGCTCGGCGGCCCAAGCCTGCCCCTCCGCCGTCAACACGAGGCGCCGCGGCGACCGGCGAAAAAGCGTCACCCCGAGCTCCCCTTCCAGCGCCTTGATCTGGTGACTCACCGCGGTCTGCGTGACACCGAGCTCGGCGGCGGCGCGGGTAAAGCTCTGATGGCGCGCGGCGGTCTCCAATACGAGAAGCGCATTGAGCGACGGCAACGGGACGGGTTGGTGACGGGGGGGAACGACTGACAAGGTCATCATGAGGAAAGCTCATGTATCATGGGAAGGAATCGCTCGCGACCCGGCCCTGTTCGTTGTAAGCGATTGGCCATGAAACTCTACCGCCTACGCTACAGCCCCTATGCCGTCAAAGTGCAGATGGTCCTCGATCTTCTCCCCGCGCACTATGAGATCGTCGACGTCCCGTACGGCAAGCGCGACGAGCTGGCGGCGCTCACTGGCGGCTACATCCAGGTGCCGGTGCTGGTTGACGACACGGGAGCGGTCACCGTCGAATCCCGCGCCATCTGCGAGAAGCTGCTCGCCGGTCCCGCGGGAAAGCGTCTCGTCCCCGCCCCGCTCGAGGGCCCCATCTGGGCCTATGCCGACTTTGCCGATAACGTTCTCGAGGACGTGATGTTCCGGCTCGCCTCACCGGCTATCCGCGATACCTGGACGAACCCTTTCGAACGGGCGCTTTACGTGTTCGTCAAGGAGCGCAAATTCGGAGCGGGATGCGTCGATGCGTGGCAGAAGGACGCCGAGCAGCTGGTGCGACGCACGCAGCACCTGCTCGCGCCGACGCTGTCGACGCTCGAGCAGAGCCCGTTTCTGTTCGGTGCGTTCCCTACCCTCGCCGATGCGGCGCTCTATGGAGAATGCAGGATGATCGAAGAGGGCGACAAAGAGTTCCTCCCGCGCATCGCGCCTGCCCTCCCGCCTTACCTCCGTCGGCTCGAGCGGTTCGCGACCGAGCTGAAGGCCAAGGCTCGATTGGGCTAGAGCGTGTCGAGGTAGGTCACCAGATCGGCGCGCTGCTCCGCCGTGAGGCCCGATGTGTGGCCATGCGCCTCGCCGCCGCCGCAGGTTTCGAATCGATTGGCGAGCGTCGCAGCGCAGCCCTGATGCATGTACGGCGCTCGCCAGGCGAGACCGCGCAGCGAGGGGACCTGGAACGCGCCACCGGTCTGGACGTCGACGGTAGCGTTGTTGGTCAGCTTCGCGCCGGCATGGCACGTGACGCAGCCGACGTTGGCATCGTTGAAGAGCGCGCGTCCGCGTTCGGTCGCGGCTGCATCCTCGGCGGCGGGCGGTTCCATGTTCGGGATGGTGTCGATCCAGCGAAACAGGGATTCGACGTGGTCATCGCCGAGAAGCGGCCCGGTCATGCGGCTATTGAAGACATCATGGGCCAGGGTGGAAAACGTCCCCATGTCGCCGCTCCAATGGAACGGCTCGGTGCCACGAATGCCGCCGCTGACCGATTGGGTGCGGCGGGGGCCGAGCTGGGCGAAGTTCCATACCTGACCGTCTTCGTGCCCCTCGGGGTGACACGACGCACAGGCAAGACCTCCCAGCGTTCCCAGGTGAAAGAGCTCGTGGCCGGTATGCTTGCGACTCCTTCCCGGCAGCGCGATCGTCTGGTCGCCCAACATGAGCGTGGCGGGCTCGCGCGTTTGAAGAACGATCTTTTGCCCGGGCCCGTAGCCGATGGCGACGACGCGTCCCAGCGGTTGCGCTTCGGACGTCAGGTCGCTCGGCGCCGCCAACGGAGGAGGCGGCGCCCCCTTGGTGATACATCCGAGCCCCGCACGCGGGTGCGACAGTGAAGGGAGAGGCGGGGTGAGCGTCGTAAAGGGGGTGAGAAAGGGGCTCGTGCTTCCCGGCGCCCATGCAGCCGACGCGACCGCGACTTCGCGGGTGGTCGCCACGGTGGCGATGTCGACCGGAAGCACGGCGGAAATGGTGTCGACGGTCGCGTCGGAGCCGTCGACGCGCAGCACGCTCACTGCGGTGCTGATGATCCCGCCGCACCCTCCACCGTAGCCACCGGGCGTGGTCTGCACCAAAGATGCTCCAAGCAGCTGGTAGACCATGAGCGCGCCGCCGTCAGGGGACGCGATCGTGCGCCATGCCACCGCGGCAATTTTCGAGAGGGGCGGCTGCCCCGAAGCGGACGCAGTAGGCGGGGGTAGCGGGGGCCGCAGCTTGCCAGAAACGGTGCCGTTCGATTCGACGACAAGCAGCTCGGCCGCACGAAATCGGCTGACGAGGAGCCGATTGGCGTCAACGACGACGTCGCGAAGGTCGCGCTCGAGACGAAGCTTGCGCAAAAGAACACCCGAAGAAGCGGTGTAGCTGACGAGCTCCCCGCCCGCGCACGCAACATGAATCGCGTCGGAAGCTACGTCGAACGCGAGGCCGCGCGGGTGAACGCACACTGGAAGCCGTCCGAGGACGGCTCCCGACGATGGGTCGAGCACGGCCACCGCCCGCCCTCCGCGCAGCGCTACGTGCAATCGGCCGCCGCCATCCTCGACGAGGCGCCCCGGCTCGTCCCCGCGCACGAGGGCGATGGTCGACACGATGGTCATCGCATCGAGATCGACGACGACGACTTGATCGTGATCGGGGTCGGAGACGGCCGCCCGGTGCCCTTGGCCGATGATGGCGAGCGTGCCCCCCGCGATGGGGGGCGGAGAATCTTCCGCTTCTACGACTGCCTCGGAATAGATGCCGGCTTTGGTGGGGCCTCCGGCGGCACCTGCGCTTCCCCCCTTGCCGGGGGCACCACCGGTCCCGCCAGGAGGTAAGGGCGGCACGTTGGACCCGCCGGGGCCCGTCGTAGTGCTTCCGACGCCACCCGTTCCACCCATTCCCCCCGAACCCGTCGCAGGGCCGTAGTCGATTGAATCCTCGCGGCTCACCGGCGAGCTGCAAGCAGCCGCCAACGCGCCCAACGTCACCCAGCCTAGGATCGCCGCTCTGTTCATGACTTCTCCCAATATGGCCGCATCGGCCGGATCATTCGATCAGTGGCTTCGGCATTAGAGCAACTTGGATGCCGGGGTTGGGTGCATCGGCCGATGCCCGCGACCCCGCGTTTCCATAAGGATAATTCGCGAATGCACCGCTGCGTGCTCGACGCGGCAGGCGGAGCATACATGGCACACCTGACACATAACGCAGACGGTTGTCGCGATCCGTCGACGGACGCGCGGCATGTCGGGTCGCGCTTCGAAAATGGCGCGCAACCTGCAACGAAAGCTGGCATCGAAAAAGTCGCGCGTGTTATGAGTTGAAACCGTCAATGGACGAACTCTTTCAGCTCGCCCACTTTCAAGCGCTTCATTGGACAGAGCTCGTGTATGAGAGCTTTTTGAGGAGGGGGCAAGAACTGCCGCCGGATTGGCCCGGCAGCGTCGAGCAAGCGCGCCTCCTCGTCGCGATCGCGGCGAATGGAGAGATCGAAGAGCGGAGCTGCGAACGTTTGGTGGACATCGTGCAGCACCGCGCGCGCTTTCTGTGGCAAGAGTTTCGCAGCTTCCACTAGCGCGCGTCGCTCTCGCGCGATGAACCTCCTGCCTCGGGGCGCGGCGCGACACTTAGAGGGTCTCCAAGTAGGCGACGAGATCGGTGCGCTGCTCGGCCGTCAGTTGTGACGTCCGACCGTGTGCATCGCCTCCCCCGCATGCGCCGAAGCGATCGCTGAGCGTCGCTGCGCAACCCTCGTGCATGTAGGGCGCGCGCCATGCAAGACCGAGAAGCGAGGGTACTTGAAATGACCCGCCGGTATTGACGGCCATCGTCTGATTGTTGGTGAATCGCGCGCCGGAGTGACAGGTCGCACAACCGACGACCGCGTCGTTGAAAAGCGTGCGTCCCCGCTCCGCGGCGGAGGCGTCGTCCGCCGCGGGACCCTGCATGCGAGGGATCTTGTCGATCCAGTTTTTGAGACTGTTCGTGTGTTCGAAGGACACGCGAGGACCGCTCATGCGGCTGCCGAAAACATCGGCGGCTAACGTAGCGAAGGAGGTCATGTCGCCGGCCCAGTGGAGCGGCTCGGTGCCAGCGATGCCGCCCGCGAGGGACTGCGTTCGCCGGGGTCCCATGCCCGCGAAGTTCCAGACTTGCCCATCGTCGCGGCCCTCGGGGTGGCACGACGCGCATGCGATGCCGCCCGCAGTCGCGAGATGAAAGAGCTCGTGCCCGGTGTGCTTTCGCGCGCGCCCGGGGAGCAGGACCGCGCGGCTCCCGAGA
This sequence comes from Polyangiaceae bacterium, assembly GCA_035318505.1. Classification (GTDB taxonomy): domain Bacteria; phylum Myxococcota_A; class Polyangia; order Polyangiales; family Polyangiaceae; genus DASWDH01. The sequence goes on from DATHEQ010000063.1 coordinate 19,887, forward strand.
TGGAACATGGCCGGGACGCGGGTTTGCAGCGCCAAGCGCCCGCTCGGATCGTATGCCACGGCCACGACCCGCCCCACCGGTTGGGGTTCGCCATCGACGAACGGCGGCATGGGGACCGCTCCGCCGCACGGCGAGAGGTTCGTACGCGCACTGTCCGACGGCGGCGCGAACACGACGAACTGCATGCTGCCGCCAAAATTCTGCTCTGCCGTGCGCGCTGCCCCTGGGACGGCGACGCGTAACGCGTTCGCAGTAGCCGCAACGTCGATGGGCAACACCGTGGGGATACCGTCGACCATCCAGCCGCCGCGATCAGTACGCAGATACGAAACGGCCGTCGTCACGATCTTGCGGCATTGCCCCCCGTATCCGCCACCGCTGGTGTTGATAGGGGACATTGCCATCATCTGGTGAACCATGAACGCGCCTCCGCCCGGCGCCGGGATGGTGCGCCAAGCAACGGCGGGCTTCATCAGAGAGGCGCGATCGGTGGTCGAGGGCGGAATTAGACGATCGGAGATGGTGCCGTCCGCTTCGACGACCAAGAGCTCCGCCGATCGAAAGCGACTGACCAGCAGCCGCGCGCCATCGACGACGACGTCCCGCAAATCGCGGTCGAGCCGCAACCGGCGCAACAGATTCCCGCTCGATGCCGTGTAGCTGACCAGCTCGCCGCCGGCGCACGCCACGTGAATGGTATCGGACGGATAGTCGTACGCGAGCCCGCGTGGAAGTGGGCATACCGGCAAGCGACCGACCGGAACTCCGGCGGTGGGATCGATCACGGCGACACCGCGCCCTGCGCGCAGCGCAACGTGGACGCGACCCGCTGCGTCTTCGACGAGCCGGCCAGGGTCGTCGCCGATGGCAAGGGGAACCACGTTGACCACTTTCATCGAGACGAGATCAACCACCACCACCTGATCGCCGTCGGGATCGGAGATGGCGGCTCTGGTCCCCAGCGCCGTGATCGCGAGCGTGCCGCCGGCGATGGGGAGCGGTGCGGGATCGGCCTCCACGAGCTCCTCTGAATAACTTCCGACCTCGACACCGGCCTCACGCGAAGTCGGAGGTGCACCAGCGCCGCCCTTCGGTGGTGGCACCGCGGCGCCCGAACCGCCGGTGCCCGATGTGACGTTGGACGCCCCTCCCGCGCCCGTGTCCTTGCGGCCATACCGTATGGATTCAGGGGGATCGCCTGGTCCGCAGGCCGTTACGAACACCATCAGGAACGCACACGTCAGAATGCCAACGGCTTTCATGATTCTCTCCAGCGGATTCGGGAAGAAGCGGCGGCGACGTAAGCCAAGGCGCGGAACGCTGTATCGACCGGACGAATCGCGCAGTGTTCGCCCCGCGGACGCGCAACCTCACCGCGGGACACCTTCGAATGAGTCGTCGGACCTCACCTTTTTGGGCAGTCTTCAGGTTCGAATCATTGGAACCAAAGTGCGGCGAAAGCGCCGCACGGAGCACGAATATGCGCACGCGCGCATCGCTTTCTCGTGCTCGTCTCTGATTGTGTTCTCGTGCTCGTCTCTGATTGTGAGAACAACCTGAAATCCGTCACACAATTGCTATTGAGTCGCGACCGCGCACGCGCCGCGCCGCGCCGCGCCGCGCCTTTGGCATTAGCGCGCCCTGCGACATGCGCATTGTCATTTCGCTTAACAGGAAGAGCACCGGACGGCGAAGCCGTCTGGTGCTCTTCCTGTTAAGCGGGCTTTGCCCCCGACCCGCCGAAGCAAGTTCGTGGGGGGGGCGAGCCGGAAGGTGGCTTCATCTCGTGGGTTGCTCGGCGGGCTTTGCCCTCGCGCTGCCGGAGTAGAGCCGGAAGAGGGGCCCACCCCCGCCGCGCCTCCGGCGCGGATCAGGACATCATTGGCGTGCACGGGAGCTCTTTCGAGCTGGCGCGTGGCGGTTGGGCGCCCTCGGGCTTAGGGCCGGCGGAAGGGGCGCTGGGGTTGAGGAGGGGGTGGAGGCGGGGGCTTCTTGACCGGTGCGGGAGGGCGCGGGGGGGGCGGAGCGGGTTTGTGCGTCGCGGTGGTGACTGGCTTGGGCGGCGTCGTGACGGCGGCTGGATGGACCGGAGCGGCTGAGATCGCGGCGCGCGGCGCCGGTGGGGGAACTTCATCCACCGATCGCGAAGGTGCCGCGGGCGAATCGGGCGGCGGCGGGGCGTTCTCCGCAGGGTCGATGGTTTCGGGTTCGAGGGGTGGAGTTTCGACGCGCGAGGGCTGATCGAGCGACGGAGACCCGGGCAGTGCGCTGGGATCGGGCGAAGCGAACGGGTTCGTAAAATCGATGGGCCCCGCCGCGGGCGCACCGCCATCGACCTCTCCCAAAGGCGCATCTACGCCGGCGGCGTTTCGTTGCGCGAGGTACGAATATCCTCCCACCCCAACGCCGCATAGTGTGAGTATCCACGCGATTTTCGCCCAAGGCTTTCCGCCCTTTTTGGGAAACGCGGAAGAATCGTGGGCCGCGGTGAGCGATGTCGGCACCTTCGTCGACAACACCACGGTGTCGGCGTGGGCGACCGTTTCGGTGTCGTCGAAGGCGAGGCGCACCGACGTCGGCGACACGCCGGTGATCGCTTGGTACGCGTCGCGAATCGCGCGCTGCATCGCGCGCGCGTCCGCCCAGCGTTCCTCTTTCGTGTATTGCAGCGCCTTGTCGACCACCTCCAGAACCGGGATAGGAACGGTAGGAACGAGCGTGGCGAGCGGCGGCGCGGGCTTTGTCATCGCGGAGAGAAGCTGCTCGTTGATGGTGTCGGCCACGTGCACCACCCGACCGGTCAGCAGCTTGAACATCGTGGCGCCGACCGACCAGAGATCAGTGCGCCCGTCGACCTCGTCCCATCGCGCGCGGGCTTGCTCGGGCGCCATGTAGGCAGGCGTTCCCATGGTGGACCCCGAGCGCGTCGAGCTCGTCTTCGGGGGGGAAAGGTGCGGCGACATCTCGCGCAAACGCGCAATGCCGAAATCGAGCACCTTCACGCTGCCGGCGTGGGTGAGAAAAATGTTGTCGGGTTTGATATCGCGGTGAACGATATGTTTGTCGTGCGCGGCAGCGAGGATGTCGAGCACCTTGTCGGCAATGAGAAGAATTTCTTCGATGAGCAGCGTCCTCGCCTTGCGCTCGAAGCGGTGCGCCAGCGTCTCGCCCTCGAGCAGCTCCATCACGAGGAACACTGCCCCGTCGTCCGCCACCTCGTCGTCGAGCACGGCGACCGCACCTGGGTGGTCGACCTTGTTGGCAAGGTAACCTTCCCGCAAAAATCGCGACCTTACCTCGCCGTCGACCGACAACTCAGCGTGCAGCATCTTGACGGCGACACGCATCCCATTGCGGTGCGTGGCGGAGTACACCGCCGCCATCCCGCCCACGCCGACGAGATCATCGAGCCGCCACTTCTCTTTCAGCGTCATCCCGACGCGCTGTCTGGCTCGCTCCGCGACGGGATCGTTCGGTTGGTCCATCCGGCGAGGGTAAAGACTACTACCTCACTACTCAGCGAGCGAGTGATTCGGCCTTGGCGACCAGGTCCTTCGGGAAGGTGCCCTGTGCAAGGCGTGCGCGCGTCTTTTTGAACACTTCGTTCCACTCCGCGAGCTGAGCGTCGGTCGAGTTCGACACGGTCATTTTGCCTTTGAGGCGCGCAAATGCAGCCGCGTCTTCGTTGCGAATGCGCGTGGTCAACGCGGCGCCCGCAACTTTGCCGGTGTCCTGCATCAAGGTGCGCAGATCGGCGGGGAGCTGGTCGAGCCTGCTGCGAGAGAAGACGATGGCACCAATTGTCGCTGCAACCACCTGCGTATTGATGGTGTCGAGGCGCGAGGCCCACTGCAGCTGCTCGGCGGCGAGTGCCGGCGCGACCACGACGTCGATGGCGCCGGTATTCAAGTTCGGTAGGACCTCGGGCACGCCGAGCGGAACGGGCGTCACGCCGCCGATGACCTGGAGCATGGCCGGCGTAATCGAGTCTTCACGCCAGACGTACGGCTTTTTGCCCTTGAGATCGCCCGGCGCCGCAACCGCAAAGCCCTTCGAGAGCCGGCGGGCGAGACCCACGTCGCCCCATCCGGGTAGCGAGAAACCAGCGGCTTCCATTGCCTTCTCAAAATCGGAGCGCAGCGCCTCGCGAGCCTTGTCGAGCTTCTCCCAGGTCGTGAAAAGTCCCGGGAGCTGTAGGACGAGGATCTGGGGATGAATCTGCCCCAGTCCGACGGCGGTGATGGCCGCCCCGTCGAGCTGGCCGCTCTTCATTTTGGTGACCATGGCCGCCTCGTCACCTTGCTGGCCATTCCAAAAGAAGCTGAGATCGAGGGCGTAGTCTTTGCCTTCTGCCGTCTTTTGCCCGTCAGGAAGCTTGGTGCGCTCGCGCACGGCGCGCTGCCAGGTCTTGAAGACTTGGCCCCACGGGCTCTCGGCGGGCGCCAAGGTGCCGATCTTGATGGATTCTGTCTTCTTTTCCTCGGCGGAAGCGGTCGTCGCGACGGCGAGGAGGGAGAGGGCGAGACTCGCGGCAATTCGTCGAAGCATGGCAAAGACCCTTTTCTCGGAGTTTCGGTAGGACTCGACGGCCGTACGTTTTCTTCAATCCATCCGATGAAGCGTCGCGTTTTTCAACGCCGCCAGCCCTGACGGATACCGCTGGCCAAAGACGCCAAGACGGATTCCTATACCACATGAGCCCTGATTCATGGCTTTTTCGTCTCGCCTAGCGCCAGAATCCGCGCGAAGTGCGGTTCCGAAACGGGAACCACCGAGAGCCGCGAATGCGTGATGAGCTGGAAGCCTTCGAGCTTCGCATCCTTCTTCACGGTCTCGAGGGTGACCGGTTTGGCGAGCGCGAACGCGGGGGCGATGTCGACGGCCGACCAATCTTCCCCTTTGGCTTTGGGGTCGGGATAGGCCTCCCGAACGACGCGCGCCACGGCGACGATCTCCTTGCCGACATTCGAGTGGTAGAAAAAAACGAGATCGCCTTCTTTCATCGCGCGCAAGTTGTTGCGCGCCTGAAAGTTGCGCACGCCGTCCCACACCGTTTTGCCGTCCTTGACGAGCTGCGCGTAGGGGTAGACGTCGGGTTCGCTTTTGATGAGCCAATAGCCGCGTGCCATGGGATGGCTCTTACGACTTCGGCGCCAGGGCGACAATCCGGTCCGAGACATACGACGAGAGCGCCTGCTCTTCGTCTCTTGCGAGCTGCGAGCTCGCGTTGAACAGGGCAAACGCAATGTACTCGTGAAGCCATTGGGAGAGCAGGTCATCGGCTTCGGCTCCGCCCATCGTCAGGACGTTCTGCACGATGCGCGCTTCGTTGAGCCGGCCGTCGGACGTGGGGCCAGCCCCGGCGAAGAGCGTGTCGTAAATGCCAATGCTGGTGGCGAATGCAGCCAAGTTGTCGCGCAGGACGCCAGCGGTGCCGGCGCGCTCCACCGCTTGGAAGATGGCGGCGATGGCGTCATTGAAGATCGACACGAGGGCTTGCGGACCTTCCGGCTTGGGAGCGCCGATTTGCACGAAGCCCGACTGCACGAGTCGGAAAAGCGCGCGCGTCACGTCGAATTCCGCAAGGCCCGTCGCGCGACCGATCTCGGTCACCGAACGCTTGCCATCGCATGCCTGCCACACCGTGCGAAGCTCCTCCTCGGGATCGGAGCGCCCGGCGATGGGAATCGGAATGTGGCTGCCCGAGGGGATGCGCTCGCGAAAGTATTTACTCTCGTCCATGCGCTGCACCCCCTCCATGAGGAGGTTGCCGGCGCTGACGTGGTGTCGAAGAGCGACGCGCGCGGGATCGTAGCGATCGAGGAAGTAGAACATGCCGTCGGAAACGAGGAGCGTGGCGAAGAAGATCTCCTTCGTCTTGGTGACCATCACCTCGAAGAGCTTTTCTCGTGTGACGAGCCGCAGCTCGACGGCAAGGTCGCCGAACTTGCGTCCCGTGGCGAGCGATGCGCGCACCACCTCGACCTCTGCCTCGGTGAGCACGCCGAGCCGATAAAGTAGCGCGCCGAGCCTTTCGGCTTCGACGTTGGTTTGTCCGCCGACGATGTTGCCCGACTCGAAAAAAAGCGAGCGCGCGGCGTCGCCGCTGACGACGAAGAGCTCCCCTTTCCATCCCGCCTGCGCGACGAGAGCCACGATGTCACACAAGCTGCCGGGGGTGGTTACCTCGCCGGCCAAGCGCACGATGGCGCCGTCGTGGTCGTCACGCGCGCCGTCTTCGCCGACGTAGCGCAAGAAGATGACGTGCTCCGGGGCCGGCATCAGGCGAAAGGCCCCTTTTCGGGCTCGCATGCGCTGGCTCGCCACCTTGCCGACGGGGTGCAGTGCGCCCGTTTCGTCGATGCGCACGAGCTCCTCTCGAGACATGAAAGGCGATCATACCCGCCGCCGGCTCGGCAGCGAAAGCGGCGTTGCATTTCGCGCGGGCTTGCGGGGCAACGTCCCGAGCTGCGACGGCGCCACGCCGCCCACGTGTGGGTCGTAGGGCCTTTTTCGACTTCCAAGCTGGTCTTGGCGCACCGACTTTGGTGCTAGATTGGCAGCCGTTCCGATGCCTCGAACATTTGATACTCCTCCCGCTGATCTGGACCCGCCCGCGGAGCGGCCGCCGTCTTATCCTCCGCTGCCGATGAATGCCCCGCGTGCGACACCGCCGGTGGCGGCGGCGGGCTCGAGTCCACCGAATCCACCGGTGCGATCTTCGCCGCGCCCGCCGCGCCCTTCCCCTCGCGCAATGCCCGTAGCGCCGCTGGCGACCGAATCCGTCTATGCGCCGCCGCACGCGCCGCCCGCGCCACGCACACCGCCCATCGAAGCGCGACCCTACGAAGTGTCCATCGATCCCTGGGCGGCGGTCGAACCGCGCATCGCGATGGCGGAAGAATACGTCGATAACCTCGACAGGACAGAGCCGCGCACCCCGTCGCGCGCTCCCACTGCGGCGCCCGTACCGGCCCCCATTCCCGCGTCACCCTTTCGCCCGCCGGCCAATCCGCCAGAGCTCGAGCTAGGGCTCAGCCGCGCGGGCTACATGGCAGATCCGTCGACGGTGCTCTCGATGTGGCTGGCGATTCGTCTCGAGCGACCCCTGCTCATCGAAGGTCCCGCCGGTGTCGGAAAGACGGATCTGGCCCGCGCCGCCGCAGAAGCGCTGGGCAGACCGCTCATCCGGCTACAGTGCTACGAAGGCCTCGACGAGGCCAAGGCACTCTACGAGTGGGACTACGCGAAGCAGATGCTTTACACGCAGCTCTTGCGCGACGTGATTGCGCAAGAGGTGTCAGGTGCCACGTCCATCGCCGAGGCAGCCGATCGGGTCGCCCACAGTCACGCCACGTTTTGGAGCGAGCGTTTTCTCATCGCACGACCGCTGCTGACGGCGTTGCAGAGCGCGATCCCTTCCGTGCTCCTCATCGACGAAGTCGACCGCTCCGACCCCGAGTTCGAAGCATTCCTCTTGGAAGTGCTCTCCGAATACCAGGTGAGCATCCCCGAAGTCGGCACCATCCACGCTGCGTACCGCCCGCTCGTTCTGCTCACGAGCAACCGTGTGCGCGACCTGACCGACGCGCTGCGCCGTCGCTGCCTCCACTTGCACCTCGACTATCCCTCGCCGGCGCGCGAGCTCGCCATCATCGCGTTGCGGGTGCCGGACATCGAAGATTCGCTGGCGCAACATCTGGTCGCGTTCGTGCAAGAAGTGCGCGGGATGGAACTACGTAAGATGCCGTCCATTTCCGAGACGATCGATTGGGCGCGTGCGCTGGTCGCGCTCGGGGCGCGCTCGCTCGACCCGGAGATCGCGCAAGATACGCTGGGCGTGCTGCTGAAACATCAAGAGGATAAAGAAAAGGTCGAGCGGCGTACGCGCGAGCTAGTCGACGCGGCGATGCGCGACTGAGTGTGTCGGTGGGAGTGGGTGCTCCACCGGGTTGCGTGATCCGCAACGCTGCTTAGAATTCGCGGATGGGCCGCAAAGGGTGGCGAGTGTCGCGCGCGTTTCGCGTGCTCCTTGCTTGCGTCGCGCTGTGGCTCCCCGCGCCGAGCGCGAGTGCGTCGTTTGCCCCTGCCGATGCGGTGGTCATGGTGGCGCGCGGCGCCACTGCGGCAGCCCCTGTGCGCGCGCGCGGCACCGGCGTCCCCTCTGAGGAGCGGCGACGCGCCGATGCGCGAGGTGCTCATCGTGCGCCTGCACAAGCCGCACTGGTTGCTCAGCGACGCGAGCGGCCGTTCATCCCGCCGACGACAACGGCGAGCCGCGCCGTCGCAGCGCCGCTCTACCTGCTGCATTGCGCCCTCCTCCGCTGAGCGCGGCCTGACGGAGCTTCGTTCTCCGCTCGCTTTTCACGCCCAGTCAGGAGAGAGCCATGTCGTCATCGCGCCGACGTGCGCGCCGCCGGCGATCCGTCGTGCGGACGCTCGCGCACGTTCTCTTTCGTTTCGTGTACCAAACGTTGCGCATTTTGATGGTCATCGCGTCGGCGATAGGCCCTGCCATGCCGCCACCTCCGCCGCCGCCGCCGCCGCCCATCGAGCAGGTGGATGATCAGGGGGAAAGGCGGGAGAAGGCGTGAGGACGCACTACCGCAACTCGGCGACGTTCTCTCCGAAGAGCCGCTCGAGCCCCGCGAGCATCGCGTCGTTCGGCGTCACTTTCAGCGTCGTGCCGAGCGAGAGGATCGCTTGCGCGCCGTCGTGCAGCTCGATGACGACATTGACGGGACAGTTGCCTGGCGAACGCGTGAGAACGTCGCGCAGCCCTTTCAAATGGTCGGGGCGGGTGCGCTCGGCCGCGAGGCGAATGGAGATGCCACGCGTTTCGGATTGGATGGCATCGGCGAGCGGCTGGACCGTCTCCAACAAGATGGTCGGCTTTTTCGCGAGCTCGTCGTCGCCTTCGTCGTCGGCCCCCATGGGAAAGGTGACCTTGCCTTCGATGAGGACGGGTTCGCCGGAATTGAGGAGCGGCGCGCAAGTTTCGATGCGTTTTTCTGCGATTTTGACGTCAACGCGACCAATCTCGTCTTCTAGCTCGCAAAACGCGACGCGGCCGCCGCCACTTCTGAAGGTCCGATCGCGGTAGTTCTCGACGACGCCCGCTACGCGTACTTTGGCCCATTGGGCGAGGCCGGCGAGATCGCTGAGTGGCGTGACGTCGAAGCGGCGCAGTTCTTTGCCGTAGCGGCCGAGTGGATGGCCCGAGACGTAAAAGCCGAGCGCCTGCTTCTCGCGCTTCAACGTGTCGCGCAGATCCCATGGATCGCTGGGCGGATACTCGTCGAGCTTCTGGGGCGCCTCGCCGCCGGCGCGGTTCTCGAGTAGCGAGAAGAGCGTCGTTTGACCGCGCTCGCGATCGCGGCTCGCGCTGCGCGAGCGCTCGAGAGCCAGATCGACGGACGCGAAGGCGCGGGCGCGGTTGATACCGCGCGGAGCGAGGGTCGAATCGAAAGCGCCGCACTGGATGAGCGATTCGAGGGTCGCCTTGTTGACGCGGCGCGCGTCGACGCGGCTGGAGAAGTCGAACAGATCGTGAAAGGGTCCCCCAGCGGCGCGCGCTTCGAAAACGGCTTGCAGAGCGCTGTCGCCAATGCCGCGCACCGCGCCGAGTCCAAAGCGAATCTGCGGCCGGAAGCGATCCTTTTCCTTGGAACCGCGCGGAGGCTTGAAGTCTCCCTCCGGCGCGGCGTAGACAACGGTGAAGTCCGTTTGCGACAGGTTGATGTCGGGGGGCAGGATGGTGGCCCCCATGGCGCGCCCCTCGGCGATGATGCGCACCACTTTCTCGATCTTGCCGTGATCGGCGGTGAGCAGCGCGCAGAGAAACTCGACCGGGTAATGCGCCTTGAGATAGGCCGTCTGGTAGGTGAGAAGGCCATACGCCGCGGCGTGGCTCTTGTTGAAGCCGTAGCCGGCAAAGTGGGCAATGAGTTGGAAAATACGCTCGGCGTCCGCGTCGGCAACGCCCTGCTTGCGCGCGCCTTCCACGAACGTTTGCTGCTGCTTCGCCATTTTGTCGGCGAGCTTCTTGCCCATCGCCTTGCGCAAAAGATCGGCGCCGCCGAGCGTGTAGCCGGCGAGCTTCTGCGCAATGAGCATGACTTGCTCTTGGTAAACGATGACCCCCCGCGTCGGTTTCACGACTTCGTCGACGAGCGTATGGAGGCTGGCGACCGGTTTGCGGCCGTGCTTGGTGTCGATGAAGTCCTTGACCATGCCCGCGTTGAGCGGACCGGGGCGATAGAGCGCGCCGAGCGCGACGATGTCTTCGAACACCTCCGGCCGGTAGTCTTTGAAGAGCTGTTGCATGCCCGTCGATTCGAGCTGGAACACGCCGGTGGTCTCGCCGCTCTGCAAGAGGTGGTAGGTCAATTTGTCGTCGAGCGGCAGCGCACCTAAATCGAGCTTCAACCCCTGCCGGTCCGGGCGCGTATCGACGAGACGGACCGCGATCGCGAGCACGGTCAGCGTCTTCAATCCGAGAAAATCGAATTTGACGAGACCCGCTTCCTCGGCGTCGTCTTTGTCGTACTGGGTGACGATCTTCCCTTCGTTCAAAAAGCAGGGAACGTGATCCCAAAGAGGCCCTTTGCTGATGACGACGCCCGCCGCGTGTTTGCCGGCGTGACGCGTGAGCCCTTCCAGTTTCTGGGCGACTTTGATGAGGTCGCGCGCGATCGGATCTTCTTGCACGCGGCGCGCGAGCTTGGGCTCTGCTTGGAGGGCCTCGGGGATGGTGTACATCTGCCCCTGGATCTTGGGGTTCGGCGGGATCAAGCTGGCCAGCGCCTGCGCCTCGTTGGCGGGCATCCCCATCGCGCGCGCCACGTCCTTGATGACGCTGCGCGCTTTCAGCTCGTGGAAGGTCGCGATCTGGCCGACCGACTCGCGCCCGTACTTTTGACTGACGTAGTCGATGACCTCGTCGCGCCGCTCCATGCAGAAATCGATGTCGAAGTCGGGCATCGAGACGCGCTCGGGGTTCAAGAAGCGCTCGAAGAGAAGACCGAAGGGGATGGGATCGAGATCGGTGATCCGCATCGAGTACGCCACGAGCGAGCCCGCACCGGAGCCTCGCCCCGGGCCCACCGGGACGCCGCGGTTTTTGGCGTGGCGAATGAAATCCCAGACGATAAGGAAGTACCCGGAGAACCCCATCTTGACGATGACGTCGATCTCGACCTCGAGGCGACGCTCGTAGAGCGCGCGGTCGAACGTTTTTTCGAGAACGCCGAACTCCTGAAATCGGTGGCGCAGCCCTTCGCGCGCGACATGCGCGAAATACGTCGCCGTCTCGAAGCCCTCCGGCACTTTGAAGTCGGGCAGCATGGGGCGCCCGAGGTCGAGCTTGAGACCGCCGCACATCTCGGCGATTTTCATGGTCGCGGCGACCGCTTCGGGCAGCTCGCGGAAACGGCGCGCCATTTCCTCCTTGCTCTTGAAGTACATCTCGGAGGAGTTGTGGTGCCCGGCCTTGGCCTCGGCGTAGGTGCGGCCGCTCTGCGCGCACGTCAAATAGAGCTGCGCGTCGGCGTCTTCGCGTGCGAGGTAATGCACGTCGTTGGTGGCGACGATGGGGAGCTCGAGCTTGCGCGCACACTCGACCAAAATCTTGTTGAGCACCGGCTGTTCGACGAGGTCGTGATCCTGCAGCTCGACGAAGAGGGACCCCGGCTCGAACGCGCTCTTCATCCGCTCGAGCATGGCGAGCCCCGCGCCTTCGCCGAGCTCGAGTACCTGCTGCGCCACGATGCCGCCCATGCACCCAGTGAGGGCGACGAGACCACCCGTGTGGGCAGCCACCGTTTCCCAGGCGAGGCTCGGCGCGGTTTCGCTCGCTTGCTCGATCTGACCTTTGGAGACGAGTCGAATGAGGTTTTTGTAGCCCTCCGCGTCTTTCGCGAGGAGGACGAGGTGGTCGACCGGGGTGCGAACACGCTCGCGCACGTCCTGCATGCGGGCGACGTTGACCTCGCACCCGAGGATGGGCGCGATGTCGCGCTCCTTGCACGCCTTGTAGAGCTGCAGCGCGCCGAACATGTTGGCGTTGTCCGTCATCGCCACGGCGCGCATGCCGAGCTCTTTGGTGCGCTCCACGAGGGGACCGATACGGACCGCGCCGTCCAGAAAGGAGTACTGCGTGTGGACGTGAAGGTGGACGTACTCAGCCATCGCTCGCGATCTATACCACCACCGCGCAGCCGCCCGTCCCCGAGATCACCTTCGTGCGGGAGCTCGGCCTAACCGCGCGCTCGTTCGACTGCGTGCTTCGCGAGATGACGGGAGAAGGCGTAGATGGAAATTTGCGGGGGCACGCCGATGCTGGTGGGAAAGAGCGAACCGTCGAGCACGAAGAGACCGCGGATCGCGTGATGTTCGCCGGTGCTCTTGACGACGCTCGTCTTTGGGTCTTCGCCGAGGCACAAAGTGCCCATGGGGTGAACCGACAAGAGCGGGATTTTGTGCGGGCCGACCACGTCGGCCGTGATCCGGTCGACCTCCGCGGGCTTGGTCAAGCGAAGGGCCGGAATGGAGGCGAGAACGACTTCGCGCGCGCCCGCGGCAAAAAGAATGCGCGCGCACGCTCGAAGCCCGCCGATGAGCTGGTCGCGATCGCCTTCGCCGATTCCGTAATGAAGCTTGGGATCGCCGTCCTCGAGCGTGACGTGGCCTTCGGTTTCGTCGTGCACCATCGCCGTAAGCACGGCCATGTGCGCGTAGCGGCGCAAGAGCGCCATGTGCGCGGCGCCGAATCCAGGGAGCGACGCGGCGGCCCCGATGGGGTGAGCGAAGGCCGTCGTGATCCACGCGCGCCGGTCGCTCTGCTCGGCGAAATCGAGCAGCTCGGTGCATTCGTAACTCTGGGGAATGCCGTACACGCCGTCGATTCGCTGATCGAAAAAGCCGGCGACCGCGGCGCCTGGATGCAACCGGAGACCGCGACCGAGCCGACCATATGGGTCGGGGAGATCGCTCGCCAAAGCAAGCGCCGCACTGCCGACGGCGCTTGCCGCCAGCACGACGATTTTGGCCTTCAAGGTGATATTGGCAATCGGCTTTCCCGCGGCGTTCATGGCCGTGCCGGCCACGCCGGCGACCGCGCCCTGACGGTGGATGATGCGCGTTGCGCGGACGTCGCTCATGACGACCGTTTGCTCATTGGCCGCCATCGCGGCGGGAAGAAGTACCTTGGTGACGTTTTGCTTGGCGTCGTAGGCGCATCCGAGCTCGCAGAATCCGCTCTCGCGACATCCGACGCGGTTGTGCCGGAGGGGACCGCCGCGAAAACCGAGCGCCTTCACGCCGCGCGCGAGAACCTGGTTATTGGCATTTTGCTGCGGCTCCGGGATTTCGCTGACCGACAGATCGCGCTCGACCTCCTCGAAAACCGGCGCGAGATCCCGTTCGGAGCAACCGACCACGGCGAAGCGGCGCGCCCATTGATCGAGGATCTCGCCCGGCGTGCGTTTGCAGAGATTGGTGTTGTGGATGGTCGAACCGCCCACGCCGCGCCCCATGAGCACTCGGATGGCGAAGTCCGCGGTGGTGCGTGCACCCCGATCTTGAAAGAGCATCGGGATCATCTTTTCTTCGCGCTGGGTGAAGTCGGTTGGGACGTGATAGCCCCCTTCCTCGAGGGCGATGACTTTGAGACCGGCGCGCGAGAGCTCGCGCAAGGCCATGCCTCCGCCGGCACCGGTCCCCACCACGACCGCGTCCGCGCTGTCCTCGAAATCGGCGGTGAGCTCGCGACCGCGGATGATCACGGCGTCGTTCCCGCGCGATCGAGCACGAAGGGGCCGCCGTACCCGAGGATGGAAAAGGTACGCGCGTCCCGGTAGTACCCCATCATCACCAGGCTCTTCATCGCTTGAAACCCGGCGCGTAGCTGCTCGAAGCGGCTCGCTTCGAGAGCGAGCAGCACTTCGTCTTGCGCATCGGGCGCGAGCTCCGTGAAGCGCTGTCGGTAACCAGAAGCGAGCGGCGCGAGCTGCTCGATGTAAGCCAAGAGGCGAAACACGTCCCGCCGCAGCGGAGGGCGCATCGCGACGAGGTAGCCGTCGACGAACTCGGCAACACCCACCGCATCGGGCGAGGGCACTCCTTCCGCGCGATCCGCCGCCACCATGCGGCGCGCTACCGCGCGAACGACGGTGTATTGCACGGAAGACAACACCTGGAGCGGCGTCGCCCCCGACGGAGGCGCGTCGTAGCCAGCCGTTCGCAGGAGGGCGACGGCGCCGCCCAAAGCGGCAAGCGTCCCCCCGATGAGCACAGATCCCAGCCATTTGCGCCGGGGAATGGCATTGCCCAGCCGAGCACCCGCACTTTCGGTTCGGCGGTCCATAGAGAGGGGGAGCCTGCCACAAAGGAGCGTTCCAGCACCACCGCTCCGACACGCACCGAATCGGCAGGGTTCTGCTAGGCCGCCGAACGTTTGGCCATGCGGGCTCTCTTTGGGATAAGTTGCAATTGAAGAACCTGCTCGACAGTTTCGTCCAAAGGGCGCGGGAACGGCGGCGACGCTGACGGCCCGGGCCCGTCGTGGGACGGCCCGACGCCGGACACCCCAGACGCAAAACTAGGAGAACGAAGATGGCTCGAACGATTGTGGCTCCCTTATTGTTGACGGCTCTCGTAGCCTTTGTGCCTGCTATCGGCGGATGCCAAGCGAGCGCTCAGTTCGGAAGCGGTGCTCAGTCGGCACCTCCCCCGCCGGCACCTCCCCCGCCCGCGCCCGCACCCGCCCCCGAGCCGACGCCGGCAGCGTCCACTGCGACGCCCGCACCGACTCCCCCGCCTCCTGCCGCCGAGCCGCCGAAATCAACGGTGACCGTGAGCGGCGATCGCCTCGGCGTCCCCGGAAATATCGTCTACGAGACCGGCAAGGCGATCATCAAGCCGGAGAGCGAGCCGACGCTGAACGCGCTGAAAGATTTCATGGAGCAGAACAAGAACTTCAGCCGCATCCGCGTCGAGGGGCATACCGACAACGTCGGCAAGCCCGCCGACAACATGAAGCTCTCGACCGATCGCGCGATGGCCGTCGTCAGCTGGATGGACGCGCACGGCGTCAGCAAAGATCGCCTCCTCGCGGTCGGCTTTGGCGACACCAAGCCCATCGCCGACAACAAGACCGAGGATGGCAAGGCGCAAAACCGGCGCACCGAATTTCGCCTCGCCGAGATCAGCGGCAAACCTTTCCTCGGACGCGACGAGACGGCCGGGGGGCAGATGGCCCCCGGGCAAACACCTCCTCCTCCGCCGAAGGCAAAATAGCGCTTGTCCGCTCGGGGCCGTCGCTGGCGGCCCCGAGTCGACGTCCGGGGGTTGACGTTGGACGCGCGGTCCCGTAAGGCCCTCGGGCACGTGCGTTCGCTTCGCCGCATTGTTCCCTCTGCTGTCCTTGGCATGGCCTTCCTCGGCGGGGCGTGCGATTCCGCTCCGCCCGACCTTCGCGAGTGGAAGGCTGGCGATCACGATCGCGTTGAGCAGCCCAGCGGCCAAGCAGCGCGACCTTCGCGCCTGTCGCCCGCGCCGAGCTCCAGCGCTGCCGCGAACCCGACAGTGACGCTCGTCGAGGTCACGTGGCGCAATCAATGCGCGTCGTGCCACGGCCCGATTGGCCGCGGCGACGGGCCACAGGGCCCGATGGTCCACGCGACGAACCTCACCCTTGCCGAATGGCAGTCCAAGGTGACCGACGAGCAAATCGCGGAAGCGATTCGCAACGGAAAAAACCGCATGCCGAAGTTCGACTTCCCGCCCGAGGTCATCGCGGGCCTGGTCGCACGGATCCGCGTCGCCAAGGGGCGATGACTGCGGTTGACAGCGCCCCACATTGAGTCAAATAGCGGAAGACGACTCGCGGACGGACACCATGCGCTGGTTCTTCACCACCTTCTACGGGGTCACCGCCATTCTTTTCCTGTCGTTCGTCGCCTGGATCGTGACGCGCGTCATGCACGCCGACGAGGCGAACTACATCGTCGGCAAGATCATGATCTACGATCTTTGCGCGATCGGCGTGATCATGCTGTACGTCGCCTTCGTCGGCGCGTGGCACACCTGGGAACGGCTCACCGGCCGTATGGAGCTCGAGCGTCACCGGCCGCCGCCCCCGCCGCCCGATCTGCGCGGCTAGCCGGTGCTGAGTGTCAGCCGGCGGCGCAAGTGGGCACCTTTGCTGCTCGTGGCCGCGGGTCTCGGCGCTTACGCCATGGTCGGGCCGAAAATGCCGCACGCTCGGCAGGTGGTGCTCGATCTCGGCCCCGATGCGGCTGATCTCACGGATCTCGAGCTCACCTGGACACGGGCGGGCACGATGGATGATGCCGCGCTGACGACGCGGTGGCACTTTGCGCTGGGGGCGGCTCCGCGCCGGCTCCCTTTCGAGGCGCGCCTGGCCGACGGTGCCTGGGACGTCGACGTGACCCTGGAGCGCCAAAGTCGAGAGACGACACGCTGGCCCTACCGCGTTAACCTGGAACCTACCCCCTTTTGGACGCGGGACCCCCGAGGCGAACTCCCCGAGGTGATTCCGGTTCGCGAGGCGCTTCGATGACGGCATGAAGTCAGACGCTCCCATCGCCACCCGCTCCAGTCCGAACCCGTCGCAAGCTCCGAGCGATCTCACGTTGCTCGTGCTCACCGGCGTTGCGTCCGGCCAGAGCGTGCCGATCGATCGCCGGATCCGCGTGGGTAAGGCGGCGGACAACGATCTCGTCCTCCCCGACGACACGGTGTCGCGTCACCACTGCGAGGTGGAGCGTCGCGCCGAAGGCGTCCTCGTCAAAGATCTGGGCTCCACCAACGGCACCCGCATCGCGGGTTGCAAAATCACCGAAGGCGTGGCGTCGCCGGGCGCGATCTTGCGCGTCGGCGAAGTGGAAGTGGTCGTACGCGCCGCCACCAAGCGCGCCGACGTCTTGCCCTCGGCCGAGCCACGGTTCGGCCCCGCCATCGGCGAGAGTTTGGCGATGCGCACCGTTTTCGGCATGCTCGAACGAATCGCGCCCACCGACGGGACGGTGCTGCTCGAGGGGGAGACGGGCACCGGCAAAGACGTGCTGGCTCGCGCGATTCACCTGAAGAGCCCCCGCGCCAAACAACCGTTCGTCGTGGTCGATTGCGGTGCCATCACCTACTCGCTCATCGAAAGTGAGCTCTTTGGGCACGAGCGCGGCGCTTTCACGGGAGCCATCGCTTCCCGCATGGGAGCCTTCGAAAGCGCGAGCGGCGGCACGCTGTTTCTCGACGAGATCGGCGAGCTCCCCGTCGACGTCCAACCGAAGCTCCTGCGCGTGCTCGAGACGCGGGAATTTCGTCGCGTGGGCGGCAACAAGACCCTCCGCGCCGACGTTCGCGTCGTGGCTGCGACCAAACGCGATCTGAAACGCGAGGTGGAGCGCGGGAAGTTTCGGGAGGATCTCTATTTCCGCCTGGCGGTGGTCCCCCTGGCCGTGCCCCCGCTGCGTACGCGACGCGAGGACATCAGCGGCTTGGTGCAGCTCTTTCTGCGGCAAAGCACCCAGAACGACCCCTCGATCGGAACGCTGTCGATGTCCGACGGAGCTGTCTCCGCGCTGACGGCGCACGATTGGCCGGGCAACGTGCGGGAGCTGCGCAACGTCCTCGAGCGGGCCATCTACCTGGCCCGCGCCGCCGGTGAGCATGAAGTGAAGCTCGTCACGCTGCCCACCGCCGCCGATCGGGGCTCGGATCTCTCGAGTTTCCAACCCGGGCGCAGCTACCGCGACACGCGGGCCGGATTCGAAGCCGAGTTCGAGCGCCGGTACGTCAAATGGCTGCTCGCCCGGCACGGCGGCAACATCAGCGCCGCCGCCCGCGATGCGCAGATGGATCGCAAGTACCTCTACGATCTGGCCAAAAAGCACGGAATGCGTGGCAAAGAAGACGACGGAAGCGAAGGGTAGCGACTTTCACCATGCGCGCCGTCTTCTTCGGAACACCTGAAATCGCCGTCCCCTCCCTGCGGGCGCTCGCCCAAATCGCCGACGTGGTCGCCGCCGTTTGTCAGCCCGATCGACCCGCCGGTCGCGGGCTCAAGCTCCACGCCCCCGCCGTCAAACTGGCGGCGAGCGAGCTCGGTATCGCCGTCGTGCAACCCACCAAAATTCGGACGCCCGAATTTCTGGCGTGGCTCACCGAACAAGGCGCCGACATTGCCGTCGTGCTCGCCTACGGCCGCATTCTTCCCGGCCCCGTTCTCGCCGCGCCCCAGCAAGGATGCCTCAATTTGCACGCTTCGATCCTGCCGCGCTACCGCGGAGCGGCGCCGATCAATTGGGCGATCGTACGCGGCGAGAGCGAGACGGGCATGAGCTTGATGCAGATGGACGAGGGACTCGACACGGGACCGGTCTTCACCGTGAGGCGCCTGCCCATCGAAGAAGACGAAACGGCGGGCGATCTTTCCGTGCGTTTGGGAGCACTCGCCGCGGACATCGTTCGTGACGACGTTCCGCACGTGGTCCGCCGCGAGATTCGCGCCGTTCCCCAAGATCACGCCGCAGCAACGTTGGCTCCGCTGCTCGAGAAAGAGCAGGGTCGCATCGATTGGCAAAAATCCGCGGCTGAAGTGCACAACCACGTGCGCGGGATGACGCCGTGGCCATCGGCGTTCACGAGCAGCGGTGGAAAGCTCCTCAAGGTGCTCGCTACCCGGCGCTCGACGTTGACGTCGGCGAGCCAGCCGCCGGGGACGATCCTGACGGCGGACACGAGCGGGGTGCTCGTTGCGTGCGGCGATGGCGTGCTCGAGCTCTTGCGCGCGCAAGTCGAGGGGAAAAAACCGCTCGAGGCGCGCGAGCTCGTCGCGGGCCGCACGCTCACCCGCGGAGCGCGTCTCGGCTGATGCCCAGCTCCGACGATTTCATCGCCGAGATTTGCCGCGAGTTCCCACGCTTTTGCATCATCCCCAAGCGCGAGAGCCGTCTGTCACGCGTCATCGACGTCGCGCTCAAGCTGCTGACGTTCGGCGCCCAGCGCGAGTTCATGACCCGTTATCACACCGTGCTCTGGGATCGCCTCTACGTGCCCGAGCTTTGGGATCGCACACCCGAGCTTTCGCGCGTCATCACCTTGCGTCACGAGCGTATCCATCTGCGCCAGCGCCGTCGGTATGGCGACTGGGTGATGACGTTCCTCTACTTGATCCCATTTTTCCCGCTCGGCCTAGCTTATGGTCGCGCCCGCATCGAGTGGGAGGCGTACACGGAGACCATCCGCGCCACGGCGGAATATCGCGGGCTCGCCGCGGCGCGCGCGCCCGATCTTCGCCGCCACATCCTCCAGCAGTTCACGAGTGGGGCCTACGGCTGGATGTGGCCATTCCCGTCGATGCTGAACCGCTGGTACGACGAAGCGCTGCACCGCATCGAGGCGGAGCTACGAGATCCCCACGCCCCCCAGGTTGGGTAACGAGTGCCGCCTCGATTTCAGCTGCGACGGCAATGTCGCGCGCGCGAGGGCCGCCGGACCGGAACATGACGCTTGGTCTTGTGCCGGCGACGCTACCGAATGTAGGCTCCCCATGAGGTGCTCGCACTTGCGAGTCCGCGGGGGCGGTCGGTACGCTCGGGCACCGGAATCCTGAGCCCATGACCGTAGACCCACGTATTGGAGAGCTCGAGAACGAGATAGCCGCATTGCGGCGCCGGGTCGCCGAGCTCGAGCCGTCACCCGAGCGACCTGAGCAAGAGGTTCTTCGCCGTCTGCTCGGTGAGCGCGTGGTGCTGGAGAACATTCCCGATATCGTCTGCATTCTGGATCGCGACCAGCGCATCCTTTATTTGAACAGAGCGGTCGCCCCGCTACGCGTTGAAGACGTCCTCGGCACGAGTGCGCTCGACTACATCGAAGAGCACGCCCGGCCCGCGTACCTCGCCACATTGGAGCGGGCCTTTACGACCGGCATACCGCAATCGCTCGAGCTGCAGTCGAGCGGCGGATACTGGTGGGAAACGCGCCTCATTCCTCTCCAGACCGACGCCGGCACGCTCCTCCTTGGCACCAACGCCGACGTCACCAAGCGCAAGCGGTCAGAAGCAGCTCTCCGCGAAAGCGAGAACCGGTTGCGTCATGCCATCGAAGCAACCGGCATGGGAACATGGACCTGGCATCAGGCCAACGATAGGTACGATTGGGACGATACGCTCTGCACCATCTTCGGGATCCCGCGCGAGCGCGTTCCCCCGAACTTCGAGGGGTTCGTCGCGCTCGTTCATCCCGAGGATCGCGAAGACGTCATCACCTCGATCACGAGCTACGTGCAAACGGGAGCGTACGGTGACTTGCGGCACCGCATCGTGCGGCCCGACGGCGAAGTGCGCCATGTTCTCTCGAAAGCGACCCCCCTGCGCGACGAGCATGGCAAAGTCATCGCCTTCCGTGGCGGCGTCTTCGACATCACCGAGCAAAAGCGACTCGAAGAGCAGCTCCGCCAAGTGCAGAAGATGGACGCCATCGGGCAGCTTACGGCGGGCATTGCGCACAATTTCAATAACCTGCTCTCGGTCATTCT